>JAZNRX010000132.1:0-2557 GCA_045590915.1 Acutalibacteraceae bacterium
GAAAAGTACGGCGTTGACCTTGATGTTGTAAAGAAGGCTGTTCTTCCCGAAACAGTTAAAAAGGAGCTCAAGGCAAGAAAGGCAGACGAAATAATCTTTGCAAATGCAAAGGAAGAAGCACCTGCAAAGAAGAAGGCTGCAAAGAAACCCGCCGCTAAGAAGACAACAAAGAAAAAGGCTGAGGAAGCAGCTCCCGCTGAAGAAGAAGCAGCTGAATAATTCCGGAGAATCGGTCAAGCATTTAAAAAGAAATTCTCTCCCCGCAAAAAAAGTGTATGATTTTTCGCGTATACTTGATACAACATACAGAGTTTCATAAGATGTTTCCCGAAAAAACATTCCGCAAAACGCGACGGTCGGGATATATATTCCGACCGTCTTTTCAAAAAATATAACAACAGGAGGATATTCAGTATGTTACCTAATCCTTATATGTCACTTGTACCCACAGTTATTGAACAGACAAACCGCGGTGAAAGAGCATATGATATTTATTCCCGTCTTCTCAACGACAGAATTATTGTTCTTTCCGAAGAAGTAAACGATGTTACCGCAAGTCTTGTTGTGGCACAGCTTCTTTTCCTTGAAGGTCAGGATCCCGAAAAGGATATCTCTCTTTACATCAACTCCCCCGGCGGCTCCGTTTCCGCAGGCTTTGCAATTTTTGATACAATGAACTACATCAAGTGCGATGTTTCCACAATCTGTATGGGTATGGCAGCATCCATGGGTGCATTCCTTCTTGCAGCAGGCACTCCCGGAAAGAGATATGCTCTTCCCAATGCAGAGATTATGATTCATCAGCCTTTGGGCGGTGCAAGAGGTCAGGCATCTGATATAAAGATTGCCGCAGACCATATTCTCAGAACAAGACAAAAACTTAATGAAATTTTAGCAAAAGAAACAGGCAAGCCCATTGAGATTATCGAAAAGGACACAGACCGCGACAACTTTATGAGTGCAGAAGAAGCTCTTGAATACGGTCTTATTGACAAGGTTCTTTACAACAGATAAACAGGGAGGAAAATCCATTGGCTAAATATGACGATCCTAAGGACAGGATCCGCTGTTCGTTCTGCGGAAGAGCACAGGAACAGGTTTCAATGCTCATTCAGGGCCCCGATGCATTTATCTGCGATGAATGTATTGAAAACTGTGTCAGCATAATCACACAGGGCGACTCCGAAGCAAAGAAAGCCCCGAAGAAAAAAACCGCATCACCGAGAATTCTTCCCAAGCCCGAAGAGCTTAAGGCAAAGCTTGACGAATACGTTATCGGACAGGATGAGGCAAAGATTGCTCTCTCTGTTGCCGTATATAACCACTATAAGAGAATTTACAGAAAAGCAAAGACTGATGTTGAAATAACAAAGTCAAATGTTCTTCTTTTAGGTCCTACGGGTGTGGGTAAAACCTTCCTCGCACAGACACTTGCAAAAACTCTTGATGTTCCCTTTGCCATTGCTGATGCCACCACACTCACGGAGGCAGGCTATGTCGGTGAAGATGTTGAAAACATCCTTTTAAGACTTATTCAGGCAGCTGACTTTGATATTGAAAAAGCAGAACGCGGAATTATCTATGTGGATGAAATTGACAAAATCGCAAGAAAAAGCGAAAACACCTCCATTACCCGTGATGTTAGCGGCGAAGGTGTCCAGCAGGCTCTCCTGAAAATTCTTGAAGGAACAGTTGCAAATGTTCCTCCTCAGGGCGGAAGAAAGCATCCCCAGCAGGAATTTTTACAGATAGACACTTCAAACATCCTCTTTATCTGCGGCGGTGCCTTTGACGGCATTGAAAAAATCGTTGAAAAAAGAATGGGAAATTCAGTGCTTGGCTTCGGCTCCGAAATTCTCATCAAATCGGATATTGATGAAAATGCAATTATGAGCAAGGTCATTCCTCAGGACCTCGTAAAATTCGGACTTATTCCCGAGCTTGTGGGCAGACTGCCTGTGCTCACCGCACTTCGCAATCTTGACGAAAATGCACTTGTGAGAATATTGAAGGAGCCCAAAAACTCACTTTACAAGCAGTATCAGGGACTTTTCGGAATTGACAATGTGGAGCTTGAATTCACTCCCGAAGCCTTTGCCGAAATTGCAAAATCAGCCCTCGAAAAGAAAACAGGTGCCAGAGGTCTTCGTGCAATAATGGAAAAGGTGCTTCTTCCCATTATGTACACTGCCCCCTCGGATGCTGCCATTGAAAAAATCACTGTTACAAAGGAATGTGTAACCGACGGAGAGCTTCCCATAATCCAAAGAAACCCCGCACGCCTGAAAAAGAACGAAAACAATGCATTAAAACCCACAATAGCATAACAAAAAAAGGAAGAACCGTATGAGGCACACTTCACAAAGAAGTGTGCCTCAGTTTTATTCGCTTGACGGCAAGTGTATTGATTCGCAGTGGTATTATGCTGCGCATAGTGATATTGTCCTTCGGACAGTTAAAAGACGAATATAATATCGCTGAAAATCCAAGGTTTTCATTATCTGAAACAGAAAAAAAAGAGAGACAACTCCTTTTTTGATGGGGCTGTATCAAAAGT
>JAZNRX010000133.1:0-5882 GCA_045590915.1 Acutalibacteraceae bacterium
TTTTTTTATCATTTCTGCAATTGAAAGGGTTACTCCGCTTTCTTCATCCGTTTCTTGTATTGAAGAATTCTTTTTCCATAACGGAACAGAAAATATTAATAACAACGCAATAGCAAACTGGACGTAAAAAGCATATCGATAACCGCCACGCCAACCAACGTTACTGAAAGCCTGTGACATAATGTAAGGGCTTAACGATACACCTACACCGTAAAAGCAATGAAGAAAATTCATATGACTTGCTTTACAGTGAAGAGCCACATAATTATTAAGACCGGAGTCAATTGCACCTGCACCAAGCCCTAATACAACGGCTAATGGTATCATAAACAGGAACGACGGCACCAGAGAAAAACCAAGCAAAGAAAGTGCAGTCATAGCAGTACTGAAAGCTGTAACCTTTGCAGTACCCAATTTATTGAGAATTCTTGTACTGAACATACTTGAGAGCACTGTACAGCCTGAAATTAAAAACGTAAGAATACTCACCATTTCAACAGGAATACCAAGTTCTGTATGAATTGCAGGCCAGGCAGAGCCTATAAGCGAATCGGGCACACCGAGACCTATAAAAGCAACATAAATAACAATTAAAAGTAAACTTGCCATAAATATCTCCGCAAATTTGAAATTTTTCGAACCAATTATAGCACACGTGATATAAAATTACAATTATATACGGGCATATAAAACTAATGAAAATACCTTTAGCCGAATACAACTGAGGCACCTTCCTTGCGGAGGGCGCCTCAAAAAAATTATTTGTATTTATTACCAACTTCAAACCACGTCCGATAATGAAGCTTCGGCACGACAAATTGCAATTTGTCAGTTTATTCTGCCCATCATATCAAGAGGAATTTCTTCAAATTCGGGAGCGATTTTTCTGATTTCATCAACGTCTTTGATATTATAATCTCCGTTATCAATATCGATAAAGATTTTATCGCATTCCCCTACATTATAAATTGCATTTTCACTTATATCGCTAAACTTCCAAACGGAGCTGTAAACATCGCCATAGCCCATATTTTTATTGATGATAATATTATTTTTGAAGATGCTTGCAGGATTGGGAATATAATCAGGCGAATCTGATTTCGAAATATCGTCTGTGCAGTTCTTGTATTCGGGGAACGCATTTTGCCAGGTTTCACTCTTCCAAGGTGAATTATACAGTGCTTCCCACATATCGCCGCTGCCGACATGAGCGTGAGTAAACCATCCGTTTTCAAGAGCGCCCTCTCTTGCTCTGTCATCAAATCTCAGGGCGTTATTACCCGGATTCACTATGATGTTATTAGTTATGACGTTGTCTCTGCCGCCGCCGACGTGAATTGAATTGCTGGGAATATTTATAAGAAGATTACCGTAAATCTTCTGACCCGAAACCGCATCATCAAGATAAATACCGTCGGGTCTGTGAGTTTCCGAACCGACGTTATAAATGCAATTGTACCTTACAACATTGCCGTACCACACCCAGCTTCTACCCGAATAAATTGCACCTGCATCATCTGAAAGAAGGCATACGTCGTGGATGAGATTATACTCAATTATATGATTATTACCCCTGTAGGTAATTGCTTCGTGCGGAGAATTTGTCATTTCGTTGTGAGAGCAAACGTTTCCAACGCCTTCAAGAGTAACAGCCGGCTGGTAGGTTTGGTAAATTTCGGACCAGTCGTGGATGTAATTGTTATCAGCCTTGCTGTTTCCGGGGGTAAGCGTTTCTGTATTGCCACCGGTAATAACAATTCCGCCCTTTCCTGTACGGGTAATTTCGTTATTATATGCAAGGTTGTTGCTACCGTTCATAACGAGAGCGTTACCTGCAACGTTTTTTATAAGACAATTCCGAACGGTATTGTTATTGGCAGTTATAAGTACACCGTCACTTCGTGTTCCTTTTACGGTTAACCCGTCAAAGGTGATGTAATCTGCCTCGGAATTTATTACGGGGTTGAGTGAGAGCGAAAGAATGATTTCTGCGTTATTCTTGCTTTCAGGTTCCCACATACAAAGCAAACCGTTTTCTCTGTCGAGATACCACTCTCCGGGTGCAGAAAGCTCTTCAAGAACGTTGAAAAAATAGTACGGTGCATCTGTTTTTGTTCCGTAAAGGCTAACAAATCTGGGCGTAAGCTCACGAGTGTCTTTATCAAAACTTTTTACAGGAGTTGAAGCATCTGCCCAATCATACTTCCAATAGCCGAACATCCACACGTCATCAAGGTTTTTCCAGCCTGAAATTCTCTTTGCAAGCTCAGGATTAACCCTGTAAATATCCGGTTCGGGATTACGGATTTCATACCAATCCTTAACCTCTGTGAGCGAGCCGTCAGATTCCTTACCTAAGCCTGTTTTTACAACCTCTTCGGTATAAAGATAATCATTGTCGGGATACCTTGCAAGAGTTTGTCTTATGTCATCCACGAAAAGCTCGCAATAAAGAGGACCCGTATAATCGCCGTCATAGTTATCTGCCGTATGGTAAGAGCCGATTGCATAAATCTTACCCCAATCATCGCTTGTGAGTGAATACGGTGCTTTTGTCAGGTCAATAACCACAATGTTTTTCTGAGCATCGGCAGAAAGTCTTTTTGCAATTTCGGGATAAGCTTTTACGTTTTTAAAATCGGCAGATTTAAGTGTTATGCCGCCGTTGATGACAACGTCACCGTTGTAAGCACAGTACGTTACGGGACACTCCTTTGTGCCTGAATCCTCTTTGGTAAGTTTGAGAGAAGATACACGGTATTCACCACCTTCTATACAAACCGTAATTCCTTTTTTACCTGATTTTTCAGCATTCCTTACAGCTTCAACCGCTTTTTCAATTGTCCTAAACGGTGAAGTTTTTGTACCGTTGTTTTTATCACTACCGTTTGTGCTTACATAAAAATCTCCGATAACCATTTTATCATCATTCTTTTCTTTTGATACTGTTGAAATAACAGGTGCAGGAGCAGTGTAATTTTCGTAAAGTATATCGAAAACGTGCGATTTAACGTACGAATGACTTCCGAAGAGAAATCCTGCAACAATAAAAACGGAGAGAATCGCTTTTAAACCCCTGCTGTTAAATATTCTGACCGCACAAAGCAGAGCCATAGCCCACGTGATAATGAACGTTAGCCAAACAGGAATAACCATTGCCGCCAACTCAAGCTCACCGCTGCCGATTACTGCATTTATTAAAAACATAAGTCCAACAAGAACAGCTGCAAAGACAAACGCCGTTAAAGCTGCATTTAACGCTTTTTTCTTTTTATTGGCTTTTTGGTTCAATGGTATTGAAAGTAATGCTCCGCCGAGACATACAACGAAGCCAAGAATAAACTGAAGCGGTGTGTATTCAAAGCAAAGATATTGCATATGGTAGTAATACAAACCAACAATCGCAAAGGCTACACCAAGAACAAGAAAAATTATCCCGGATAATTTTGTTTTAAAGTTTTTCTTCATAGAATAAATCCCCCCGGATTTTGAATTATTGAAATTTTGATAAAAACTTAATTAAGTCATATTTATTTATGGAGTTTAAACGGTTCAGTTGGTAATTTCTTCGGTAAATCCTTGTCTTTAAGATTATATTGCTTTCTGTTATGAAAAGTAGAAGCATATGGAACATTTAAACAAGGAGAAAGATCACAATTTTTAACATTCATTGAAAATACAAAAGTTTTGAGCTTCTTCATGTTATTAAGAAATTCTAAGCTTTGTAATTCATTTTTTCCGCATAGATGAAGATGTTCAAGATTATTCAGCTCATACAAAACACTAAAGTCAGAAATCTTTGGACAATTTTCAATACTTAAAGCTCTAAGACTTTTGGCAACACAAGATAACCCTGAAATATCCTCCAGTGATCGCATATAATCAAAGGACAAATCCTGTATCTTTCCGAAACGCTCGATTCCCTCCAATGATTTAAGCCCACACTGTAAAAACCAAATTCGTTTCAATTCTTGACTGTTGCTAATAGAAAGCAGGTTTTTATGTGATTTATCACTTGAAATTATCAATTCCTCTAAAGTTTTTACAAGATGATAATTCAAATGACCCTTTCCAGACATACAAATCTGTGTCAACCCGTTGATTTTCGAATAGTCAACAGTTGTATGCAAATGTTCTTTTGGACCTCCATACGATGTTACACAAGTCAAGTATTTGATATTTGGCATATCGTACAGAGGGGAATAATCAAACTGAGCAGTTCCACTATCAGCGGGAATAATTTGGATATATTTGAGAGATGGACACTGAGTAATGAATGTTATATCTTCCGCTATTATGATTGCTTTTTCGAGCTGATATTGATTAATTAACTTAATATGTTCGTCTAATGAATACCCCGAATAAGCACGCAATTGAGGACACCAACTTTGGCAATTTGAAGGATTTTTGATAACAATGGCATCATATACATTTGATTCCAAAAGTGGCTTAAACATATAGCCTTGACGAAATATATACCCTTGTTGAAAAACACCGACGTCTGTAATGACTTCATTAAGTTGGTTCACTCTACACACCTCTTCTCATTAAAAACAACCAAATTTGTTAAGATAATCATATCACACCTGATGTAAAATTACAACATGGTACGGGTAAACTACCTGGTTCAAATCCGAGTGGTCTTAAAAAATGGCGATTTTGGTTCATTGGGAACATAACCAGAAAAATCGACTTAAAAAAGCTGAAAACCCTTGACAAATCAAGGGTTTTCAGTTTTGGTTCACTTTTAGGTGAACATCATGTGTTTACAACTTGTTTTTTTCAAAATTAAAACAGTTCGACAAATTGGAATTTGTTTACTTCTTTTTATATTCATATAAACGATACAGATTTTTTGAGAAACCACCTGCATAAATCCCGGCAAAAATCTGTTTTTCAAATCCCTTCAACTCGTCTATGTATTTTTTAGGTATCATTGTGTGTTCTTTTACAAAAGTAAGCTCCCCGTTTTGATAAGCCTGCGGATTATCTATGCCATAAACCTCGTTTACACCCACATCATTTATCGGGTTGCCATACTTCGAAATTTTTGCACCAAAAGAAGTATAGCAATCCAGTAAAAGTGCTATTTTTTCAAAATGAGTACATAGATTATCTGTCAGGTTTTGCATATCCTCAACAGTCAAATACATACTCACTCCTTCCATAACAACAATGGCGGAATAATTTTCCTTAATGGTTGTCAGCCACTTGCAATCTCTTGCATCACCTGTAATCATTTTGTAGGTATTTGTATCGGTATAATACTTTTTTCTTTCCTCAATAACCTCTGAAAAATCCATATCGTACCATTTGTGATTTTCGGTTCCTACTCTTATGACACGACTATCCAATCCGCAACCGATGTGAATAACAACCGCATCCTGCATTTCTGTCATTTGTTGCTTTATCCATTCATCAAACACGGCAGAACGAATACCCATATAGTAAGCAAGCCATTTGGACTTTGATTTTCCCTTAAGAGCAAATCCTTCGGCTTCCCAAATTTCTTCAGCTTTTTTATCATCAAGAAAATTTCCCCTTTTGCTAACATACGATTTTCCATACAAAGGGATATATAATGTCTTATTCACGCTGTTCATATGCTCACCCACAAATTCTTTATCAAGATAATTATATCACACAAGATCTGAATTTACAATCGGGTGTGGATGTCCCGTCCGAACTTCTTCACTATTCACTATTACTTCTTAACTGAAATTCCGTTCACGAAGTTTTTGTATAGTGAAAAGTGAAGAGTTAATAGTGAATAAGTAAAAAAATCCGTCCACTATCGTGAACGGAATTTTTTTGACGGTACGTCTCACTTTAGAACCATTGTTAATAATTACATATTAATATCCGTGATCAACATGTTTCCA
>JAZNRX010000134.1:0-9513 GCA_045590915.1 Acutalibacteraceae bacterium
CCCAATCGGTTACTCTGTGACTCCAGAAGCCGTTCCACCACTTGAAATTCAGCTTTTCGAGGTCGTTGTCATATTCCTTTTTAAGCCATTCACGAAAAGCCGCCTGACATAAATCACAATGGCACTCGCCCGAATATTCATTTGATACGTGCCACATCATAAGTGCGGGATGGTTTTTATATCTTTCGGCAAGAAGACGGTTTATTTTTCTCACCTTTTCACGATATACGGGAGAGGTGAGACAGTGATTGTGCCGCACACCGTATTCATTTCTTATTCCCGATTCCGCCACCTGAAGCACCTCGGGGTATTTCTGTGCCATCCACGGCGGTCTTGCTCCCGACGGGGTTGCAAGAACAGCCCTTATGCCGTTTTCGTGCATCTTATCGAGGATTGTATCAAGAAATGAAAAATCATAAACATCCTCTTCGGGCTCAAGCACACTCCATGAGAAAATTCCCACAGTTGCACTGTTTATTCCCGCCTCCTTCATAAGACGCATATCCTCATCCCATATTTCAGGGGTTTGCATCCACTGGTCAGGATTATAGTCCCCGCCGTGAACAATATAACCTAAAGGCTCCATAACAGCTCTCCCGTCTTTTTATTATAATTTTAACATAACACAAAACAAAAAGAAAAACAATAACAAAAAACAGAAAACGGTGCAAGCCGTTTCCGACTTACACCGACAACCGAATTACTTATTTCATAAGGTCATTATACTGATATACTCTTACATAGTCCACAACAAACTGTGCTTCCTCACCGGGAGCGTTTTCTCTTTCGGAGGGAACACCGTTTTCACCTCTCATTTCAACGGAAAGAATAAGATATTCTTCATTCTGGCTGACACCGCCGAAGTCTGTTCTGAAGGTTTCAACACCGTTGATGTAGAAGATATATTCATTTTCGTTCCATTCGAGGCCGTAGGTATTATATTCTTCGTAAGGGTTATTTTTAAGAAGGAACTGTCTCGCACCCAACTTCTGATGAGCATCGCCATAGCCGTCGAAGTGAAGATTTGAGGTTACGCTGTTGGGCTTTCTGTCACCGTAGCAGTCACTTTCAAAAATATCAATTTCCGTGCCGTCTCTGCCGTTTCCGTCCGCCTCGTAAACACCGTCATTCATAAGCCAGAAGGCACTCCATACATCAGCACCCTCGGGAAGAATACATCTCACTTCAAAATAACCGAATTTCTGTGAAAAGCCGTTTACACTGTCAGAGTCGGTGTCAATACCTGCCGTATACCAGCCTGCACCCTTACCGCCAAAGCCGTCAGCCAAATATTTTACGGGAATAACAAGGTTTCCTTCCTCAGTATAAGCAAGATACTGATTCCAATAACTTCCCTTTCTTGCCTCACTTGTTCTTCCCCACTGATAATGTCCCGACCATACACTGCGGTCAAGCTCACCCTCGAATTCATCGGAGAAGGTGAGAGTGAATTTATCAAGGTCAACCTTTTCACCCATAGGATAGCAGGGAATATCAAGCATAAAGCAGAAGGACAGAATAATTGAAACGAAAAATGCAATTACAGGTCTGAAAAATTCCATAAAATTTCTCCTTTTAATTTCTTAAAAGTATTATACACTAATTTTTACATTATGTAAAGATACACATTGTTGAATTATTGAGGATAGTGTGATATATTAAAAAAAACGGCAGAGAAGAGGTATATATATGAGAAACCGTCAGGTACATCTTGATTTTCACACAAGCGGACTTTTAACTGTGGGCGATAAATTTTCAAAGGAGCAGTTCAGAAAAGCTCTTGAAATCGGGCACGTAAATTCAATAACGGTATTTTCAAAATGCCATCACGGCTGGTCATACCATCCCACAACGGCAAACGAAATGCATCCGGGACTGAGCTTTGACCTTTTAGGTGCACAGCTTGAGGTGTGCCGCGAAATGAATGTCAATGCTCCCGTATATATTTCTGCAGGACTTGATGAAAAGGGTTATGAGAAGCATCCTGAATGGAGATGGCATCCCTGCCGTGACGAAAAGGGAATGGAAGAATACTACAATGAAGCACATTTTCACCTTCTTTGCTTCAACACCGAATATCTTGACGTGCTTTGCAGTCAGATTGAGGAGGTTATGGAAAAATATAACCCCTGCGGTATTTTCCTTGATATTATATCTCCCAAGGTCTGCTTCTGCGAAAGCTGTCTTCAAGAGATGAAAAATCTGGGACTTGATTCCGAAAATGATGCGGACTGCAAAGAATTTTCAATAATCACCTTCAATAAGTATGCAGATGCGGTAAATGCCGCGGTAAGACGCCACAGTGACACCGCAACAATATTCCACAACAGCGGACATATTCCCAAAGGCAACCATAAATTTATAAATTACAACACCCATCTTGAGCTTGAAAGCCTTCCCACAGGCGGCTGGGGCTATGACCACTTCCCTCTTTCCGCCGCATATGTGAGAACACTGAAGGATAAGGAATTTTTGGGAATGACGGGAAAATTCCATCAAAGCTGGGGTGAATTCGGCGGCTTCAAGCATCCCAATGCGCTGATCTATGAAACCGCATTAAGCGTTATGAACGGTGCAGGCTGCTCCATAGGCGATCAGATGCATTCGTCGGGCGAAATGAATGAAACAACATATTCGCTTATAGGAAAGGGCTATGCCCGTATTGAAGAAAGAGAGCCGTGGATAAACGGAGCAAAAAACATTGCGGACATTGCTGTTTTCAGTGAGGAAACACAGACAGGCAAGCGTGAATCAAAAGCAGACACAGGTGCAAACCGTATGCTTCTTGAGAACAATTATCTGTATAATTTCATTGATGAAACGGCACAGCTTTCGGATTATAAGCTTCTTATTATTCCCGACTGCCACGGAATATCCGATGAATTCGCTGCAAAGGTCAGCACTTTCATAAAAAACGGCGGCAAGGTTATCGCAAGCGGTGAAAGCATTGTAAAGGACGGAAGCTTCGTTATTGATACAGGAGCCGCTTATGAGGGTGAAAACGAATTCTCACCTACATATTTTATCCCCGATTTTGACACCGTAAACGGCACAACACCCTATATTATGCGTTGCCGCTCCTATAAATTCAGCGTTACGGACGGCAAGGTGCTTGCAACAAGGCAAAACCCCTATTTCAACCGCACAAGAGAGCATTTCTGCTCACATATGCACGCTCCCAACAATGAAGCGGAATCCTTCCCCGCAGTTGTTATGAAAAACGGCATCATTTATATCGGCTGGGATATTTTCACCGCTTATGCAACCCACGGACATCTGTGCTTCAAGGAAATTTTCAGATACGCCGTAAAAACCCTTCTGGGTAACAGCGTTTCTGCAGCCGCTTCAATTCCCGACAAGGCTGTTATGACACTCACCCGTCAGGAAAAGGAGAAAAGAAAAATCCTTCACCTTCTCTTTGCCCACACCACAGTGAGAGGTAATAACACTGAGGTTATTGAGGACACCGTACCGCTTTACAATGTAAAATGCTCCGTGGAATGCCCCGAAAAGCCTCAGCGAGTATATCTTGCTCCCGAAAAAAAGGAAATCCCCTTCACCTACGAAAACGGCAGGGTATTCTTCACCGTGCCCGAGGTTGACATTCACGCTATGGCAGTAATAGACGAATAAGGAAGTGCAAAAATGATATACACGCCCCTTACAAAAAAAGCCCTGTCCCTGAGCTTTGAGGCTCATAAAAATCAGACCGATAAATCGGGACTTCCCTATGTTTTTCATCCCTTTCATTTAGCCGAAAGGATGGACGATGAGCTGTCAACGGTCTGTGCCCTTCTTCACGATGTGGTTGAGGACACCGACTATACCTTCGAAAGCCTTGAGGATATGGGCTTTCCCCGAGAGGTAACCGATGTATTGAGGCTTCTCACCCATGAAGACGACACGGCATATGAGGATTATGTAAAAAGACTTTCCGGAAATACGGTCGCAAAAAAGGTCAAGCTTTCAGATTTAAGACATAACAGTGACCTTACAAGGCTTAACGAAATAACCGAAAAGGACATCCAACGGGCAGAAAAATACAAAAAAGCTATAGCTTTTCTCGAAAACAACTGAAAAAAACGGCTTTGGTTTGCGTAAAATAAACCAAAGCCGTTTTGTTTCTTAATCCTCAACCATATTTTTAATCTTTTCGGGAACGGATAAATCCCCGAAGCCGTAAAATTTTACTGCATTTTCTCCGAGAAAAAGCCTTTTATTTTCCTCGGAAATTTCATCTGTTTTTTCAATGAAATCAAAGCTCATTTTATATGTGATTGCAGTCATTGTTCTGGGATAATCACTGCCCCACATAAGCTTATTGAAGCCTACAAGTTCTGCAGCACGGTTTATTGCCCTTACCGCCGAAGTGTAGGGATAGAATTCACTGTTGAAAAGCCATGTGATACCGCCGCTTTCAATGAAAACATTTTCATTCAGAGCAAGCTTTATCTGACTTTCCCAGTTTTCCCTCGTAACCATTCCGAAATGCCCAACGGCAATTTTAAGACAAGGGAACATAGCGGCAATTTTATTCATCATTTCCGTCTGGGCGTCCCCGTCAGCAAGGTCTATTGATATGAATTTTCCTTTTTCAGACGCTGTCTTAAAGGGTTCAATATGATTGAGAAGATTTTGGTCACGAAGTCTTCCTGCACATATTTTTATTCCGTCAAAACCGTCAATATCCCCGAGAGGCTTTTCCTCGTATAGTGCACAGATTTTAATTCTGTCACTTTTTACACCGAGAAGATAGCTGTCCTGATTGCCGTCAATATATTCCTGTGTGATAACGGCACCCGAAACACCTGCATAATCCATATTGGAAATAAATCTCTCTGCGGTGTTTTCTCCGTCGGTCATATACGGGGGCATCATCTGGCGTATTTCTCCGCCGAAATCACTTCTTCCGCCGCCCACACTGAAAACAGGCCTTCCGTTTACAATTCCCTGCTGGTTTTTCCATAAATGTGCATGTGCATCAATAATCATAATGTCACTCCGTCCTTGAAAATTGCAATTTCACGGTTACCGAGAATTTCATTTTTGGTTTCTTCACCGTCTGAGACTCTTTTTATGAGGGAAAGAAGCTCATCTGCCCTTTTCTCTCTTTCTCCGAAGGCACAGAAATCTATCCAATGAGCCTTCTTTTTTGAAATCATTTCATTTGATGCTATTTTTACCGTGGGCACCGCACTTCCCAAGGGGGTGCCTCTGCCTGTTGTGAAAAGCACAAGATGACAGCCCGCGGCAGAAAGATTTGTAACGGAAACAATATCGTTTCCGGGGCCGTCAAGAAGATTGAGCCCCTTTTCTTTAAGAGTGTCACCGTAGGTCAGAACATCCGTAACCGGTGCTCTTCCGCCCTTCTGCACACAGCCCAGAGACTTTTCCTCAAGCGTGGTAATTCCCCCCTCTTTATTACCGGGAGAGGGATTTTCGGATACGGGCTGATTATGATTTGTGAAATACTGCTTGAAGCCGTTTATAAGCCGTACACCCTTATTGAAAACCTCTTCATTTATGCATCTCTCAAAAAGCACCTGCTCTGCACCGAACATTTCAGGCACCTCTGTGAGAACCGCAGTGCCGCCCATGGCACATATTCTGTCCGTTACACTGCCCACAACCGCATTGGCTGTTATTCCCGAAAAGCCGTCGGAGCCGCCACACTTCAGACCGATTTTAAGTCTTCCGGCAGACACGGGCTCTCTTACATCTTTTTTTGCGTTTTCCTTTAATTCCTCAATAATTCTTATACCCTCGGAAATTTCATCCTCACAGTCCTGAACATTGAGAAATCTGACTCTTTTTTCATTTACCTCACCGAGAATTTTTTTCATTTCCCCGATGTTGTTGTTTTCACAGCCAAGTCCCAAAACAAGCACACCTCCTGCATTGGGATGTTTTATCAGTCCTCTTAAAACAAGCTGAGTGATTCTCATATCATCCCCAAGCTGACTGCAGCCGTAGGGGTGTGAAAAATAAATTGCACCCGTTTTTTCCGAAAGGATTTTTCCCGTACTGTTGACACAGCCCACGGTGGGCACAATCCATATGTCATTCCTTATGCCTATTTCCCCGTTTTCACGGACAAAGGCATTGATATAAAAAGGAGAAGCAGGTGTCAGAGGAGAAAAGC
Source organism: Acutalibacteraceae bacterium (assembly GCA_045590915.1). Taxonomy (GTDB): domain Bacteria; phylum Bacillota; class Clostridia; order Oscillospirales; family Acutalibacteraceae; genus RUG806. Next base: position 6,143 of record JAZNRX010000134.1, read on the forward strand.
AGGGCTTATATTCATAGGACAGAATATCCCCCAGCTTTGTCTTCATATTGTGAGAATGAACGTGCTCACCCTTTTTTATATCGGAAGTCGCAATTCCTATGGGATAGCCGTATTTTATAATGTCGTCACCCTTTTTTATGTCACAAAATGCCGACTTGTGTCCTGTTTCAAGGCTGACCGTAACATTATCCTTTTCATTTATTCTGACAAAATCCATTTTACCGTTTCCTTCGCACCAAGCTTATCAAGCTTTTCATAATATTCCGTAACAATATCACCGAGAGAAGATATATCCGCCTGCCAGAGAGCCGTATTTCCGAGAATTTCGGAAATTTTTCCGTTTTCAATAAATTCAACAGCCTCAGGAGCATCCTCGGGGGTGTCATTTTTATAGAAATATATAAGTGCGGCAAGCGAAAGAGGAAGATATTTCGGGAAAACACCGTTCTTCTCTTTATATTCAAGTATTGTGGGAAGCACTCTTACGGAATATTTACTCACACTGTTAAGGGCTATTGAACGCCACTTGTGATAAATAAATGGGTTTCTGAAGCGGTCATAAACGCTTTTTGCGAAGGCACAGCTTTCCTCGGTTTCTCCGATAACCGACAGAATTTCCGTTTTCATACATCTGTCGAGATATGAATAAAGTAAATCGTCATCCATAGCCTCTCCCACGGAATTTATGCCGGAAAGAAGAGACAGGGCAACAAGACAGGTGTGAGCACCGTTGAGAATTCGCACCTTGATTTTCTTATAGGGCTTAACATCATCTGTCCATATAACATTGAAGCCCGCCTTTTTCAGAGGAAGCTCGTCTTCAAAATCACCCTCAATTACCCACAGATGAAAAATTTCCGCAGTGTCAAGGAATTTATCCTCGGGATGAAGCTGTGCCGTATCATCGGAGGGATAACCTGTAACAATTCTGTCAACAAGGGTATTGAGAAATACATTTTCTTCGTTTACCCAGAAAACAAATTCCTCCGAAAGTCCCCAAAGCTCAGCATATCTCAAAATGCATTTTTTAAGCTCGTCACCGTTATTGTCAATAAGCTCACAGGGAAGAAAAACGAAGCCCTTTAATCCCTTTTCAAATCTTCTGAAAAGAAGCTGTGTAAGCTTTCCTGGGAAGGACCGACAGGGGGTATCGGTGAATTTACAGCTCTCGTCAAAGGCAATTCCCGCCTCTGTGGTATTTGACACAACAAATCTCATATCGGGATTTTCCGCAAGTGACATAAAGGCATCAAAATCCTTATAGGGATCAATTCCTCTTGAAATTGAATTTATAAGGAGATGCTCGTTTTTTATCTCCCCGTTTTCCAAACCGCGAAGATACAGATTATATTTGCAGTCCTGACTGTTGAGAAGCTGACACTTTCCGCCGGCTCTGGGCTGAATTACCACCGCTTTGCCGTCATAAAGTCCCTTTTCGTTCATTACATCAAGAAACCAGTTGAAAAAACCTCTTAAAAAATTTCCCTCACCAAACTGTATTACGGTTTCCTTCATATCAATCACCTATTCTTATAAGAAGCTTTGCAAGGGTGCCGTCATTATTGCTCAAAGCCCTGAAGGCATCAAGGGCATTTTCCATATCATAAATACCGCTTACCATCTTCATCACATCGGCATTGCCGTCCTTAACAAGCTTAATATTGTTGATAAAATCATCCTTGAGGGCGTTACGGCTTCCGAAAACATTAAGCTCCTTTTTCAGAAGTATTGAATGATTGAACGCAGTTTCCTTCTTGCCGTTTCCGATGAGAACAATATTGCCCGCAAAGGCACACGAATCTATACAGGCTAAAAATGTTTCGGGAGCACCGCATGCCTCAATACACACATCAAAGCCCTTACCGTCGGTGAATTCATCGGTAAACTCCGCCAGTGACTGTTCTTTTGTATTGACAATTCCGTCAGCACCGTACTGCTTTGCAAGTGCCAGCCTGTTATCAAGAATATCCGCAACGGCAATTTTTTTGCATCTGACCTTAGCGGCAAGAAGTGCAAAAAGTCCTATGGGACCTGCCCCTACCACAAGCACATTATCAGTTTCCTTTATACTGCAACGGGAAACGGCATGCTGTGATATGGAGAAGGGCTCAATAAGTGCCAGCTCCTCAGCTGAAAGTCCTTTTCCGTCATAAATTCTTTCAACAGGCATTGAAATATATTCACAGAAGGCACCGTCACGCTGAACACCCATAGTCTGATTATCCGTACAGCAGTTCACATAGCCTCTTTCGCAGGAATAGCACTCCCCGCAGTTGAAATATGGATTGCAGGTAACAATATCCCCCGCCTTAAGTCCTTTGTCATTTTCGGGAATTGATACGATTTCAGCCGAAAACTCGTGACCGGGAATTCTGGGATAGGTTGTAAAGGGCTGATTTCCCGTAAAGGAAGCAACATCCGCACCGCAGATGCCCACACACTTCACCTTGAGAAGTGCCTCTCCCTCCTTTACAACAGGCATGGGGATTTCTCTTATTTCTATTTCATTCGGATTTGGTATTACAATAGCCTTCATATCATTCATTCTCCTCAATATATTCTTTATTCCATATGATACCTGTTTTCAGAGGTGCTCCCTTTGAGAATATTTTATTCTCATATGCATACAAGGGATCCTTTATGAATTCTTCCTTGGGGATAAGCTCAACAACCTCGTCATAGCGTGAATTAACAAGAATTTCTATTGCCCTTTCCATATGGGACTGACGGAAGTTTATTGATGCAAATATAAGATGATTTTCGAAGCCGAAGGGCATCGTATCATAAGAAACCACAGGGCCCAGTGAAAAGCTGTTATATACTCCGTTACAGCCCAGCACCTTGTGCTTAAAGGCAATTTCATGCTCGGCGTTACTGCCCGATGCTCCTATAAAAAGAGTTGCACGGCATCCCAGCCTTTCAATGATTTTCTCTGCCGCTTCTTTCTCGGAAAGCCCCGAGGTGCAAAGATAATCCGCTTTTGCAATCTCCTTTGAAAAGGTGACCTTTTTGCTGTTTTCATCACTTCTGCCCACAAACAGAATTTTTGCATCGGGATAGCTTCTTCTTATCTGGTCTGCCATAAAAAGCCCTGTCATACCGAGACCGAAAATAACCGTATTATTGAAAATGTTTTCCTTTGCCTTTTTCCGTGCTTCAGCTTCAGTGCATTTGTGCTTTGCCATTTCAACGCGGAAGTTCTGTGCCTCGCCGATGTCCTCCATACGCTCAAGCTGGAAGATTGCACAGGCGTAGGGGTCGGCGAAGGAGAGTCTTTTTGCAACAGAGAGGGGAAGCTTTTTCAGTCCTCGGTATCTTTCGGGGAGCTTTAAAAGCATATCGGGGTGAAAGAAAGTCGGATCGTAGCCATG
>JAZNRX010000135.1:0-2170 GCA_045590915.1 Acutalibacteraceae bacterium
CGAACCCACGACCTCTTGGTCCCGAACCAAGCGCACTACCAAACTGTGCCACACCCCGAAATTTTTTGCTTTGTAATTATATCAAATCTTTTTAACATTGTCAATAATTAAAGATAGGATGATTGATTATATTGAAAATTGGAAATGTTTGATTTTTTATTTGTGTGATCTAAAGGTTTAAGTGTCTTAAATTTATGTTTTTATTGATAATATATAGGTGATGTGATAAAATTATTCTGTAGTTCATTTGTTTTCGGGAGGAATTTTATGTACCGTCACATTCTTTGTATGAATACATCCGAAGGCTTCGGGGCTTCTTTTGAGGAGCAGATTAATTTACTGCATCAGGTGGGCTTTGAAGCTTTTTTTACCCCTTGGAAAAGGGAATATCCTATAGAAAAGTGGGTGAAACTTTCAAAGGAGCTTGGCATGATATATCAGTCAATTCACGCTCCCTTCGGCGGTGTGGCTGATTTGTGGCGGAGCGACCGTGAAAAAGCAGATTTTGCACAGAAGGAGCTTATTGATTGCATACATTCCTGTGCAGACAATGATGTAAATCTTATGGTTTCCCACTGTTATATCGGCTTTGACGGAATTGTTGATATAACCGAGAGCGGTCTTGAGCGATACGGAAGCATTATTGATGAAGCCCAAAGGTGCGGAGTGAATATCGCTTTTGAAAATACAGAGGGAGAGGAATATCTGTCGGCACTTTTTGAAAATTTCAAGGACAGAAAAAATGTGGGCTTCTGCCTTGATACAGGACACGAAATGTGCTATAACTACGGAAAAAATCTTCTTGATAAGTGGGGTGACAGACTTATTGCCACCCATATCAATGACAATCTCGGTATTAAGGATTATGACGGAAAGATTTTCTGGCATGATGATCTTCATCTTCTGCCCTTTGACGGCATAAGAGACTGGGATGAGCTTGCAAAGCGGTTCAGTGAATGCTCATATAAGGGTATTCTCACATTTGAGCTTTGTAAAACCTCAAAGCCCAACCGCCATGAGAATGATACGTATGACAGAATGTCGCTACAGGATTATTTTACGCAATGCTATATAAGAGCCTGCAGATTTGCCTCAAAGCTCTGATTATGTAACAAAAAACAGACACTCCGCTGCAGTGCCTGTTTTTTTCATTTATTCATCAAAAAGTGGAGTGGAAAAATATCTTTCTGCAGTGTCGGGAAGCACAGTTACAACCGTTTTTCCGGGACCGAGTTTTTCGGCAAGCTTTATTGCGGCGGCAACATTTGTACCTGATGAAATTCCGCACATAAGTCCTTCCTTTGATGCTAAATCCCTTGCGGTTTTAAGTGCTTCATCGTCGGAAACGATATAAATATCCTCATAAATTTCCGTATTGAGAATTTCGGGAATAAGTCCGTCACCGATACCCATCTGAATGTGTGTGCTGACCGTTCCGCCTGCAAGAATTGCGGCATTTTCAGGCTCAACTGCCCATATTGTCATATCAGGATTAAGAGCCTTCAGGGTTTCTCCTATTCCCGTAATTGTTCCGCCGGTGCCTATTCCCGAACAGAAGCCGTGAATGGGACCGCCCACCTGTTCAAGAATTTCAAGACCTGTCTGATAGCGGTGAATCATGGGATTTGCGGGATTTTCAAACTGCTGCGGAACGAATACGTTGGGATCGTCCTTTTGCATCTTCAATGCTGTTTCAAGGCATTTTGCAATGGCATCGCCTATGTTTCCGTCATCGTGAATGAGCACAACATCAGCACCGTAATGCTTCATTATTTTTTTTCTTTCAATGCTGACGGAATCGGGCATAATAATTCTAACCTTATATCCAAGCACTGCACCCACAAGTGCAAGACCGATGCCCTGATTTCCCGATGTGGGCTCTACAATAATACTGTCTTTTGTAAGAACGCCTCTTTTTTCAGCATCCTTTATCATATTGTAAGCAACTCTTGTTTTTATTGAACCGCCTACATTAAGCCCCTCATATTTCACAAGCACTCTGGCAGAGTTTTCAGGTACCATATGATTGAGCTGGATTATAGGGGTGTGTCCGATTGCATCAAGAATGTTATTGTATATCATAAAAATCTCCCTTGAGAAAAACTAAAATATATTTTACTCCAAACTGAAGATAACTTCAATAGAAAAATGGTAAAAATATTCTTAACAT
>JAZNRX010000136.1:0-4792 GCA_045590915.1 Acutalibacteraceae bacterium
TTAGGTTCGTCAAAATAACTAAATAAAGAGAAAAACTGCCTTGATTTTACTGAATTTCAAGGCAGTTTCTTGTTATTTTATTAATTTTATTTGTGCAATTTGACAAGCCATTATTTTTATGTGGACTTTGTCAGCAGTCTGGGATAAGCCCGACGGCTTATCCTTTTTTCAGACATATGCGTGTGTTCTTATATATTCAAGAACCTTTTCAAGCCCTGCTTTGTTTGGGTGGAGGCCGTCGCTTCCCATAAGCTCGGGGATGGCGTGTCCGTCCTCTCCCAAAAGACAGGCAAAGGCATCAATGTATTTTACATTTTCTTCTTCAGCTACCTGCAGTATCCAGGAGTTTGCTCTTGTTATTGTTACATTTGTAATGTCTCCCCACCAGCGATAAGCGGGTGTTATGGGATAAATTGCCTGACACATCAGCTTTGTGTCGGGGCTTATTTCTTTTATGTCGGAAACAAGGTCTCTGTAATCTGCCTTGAATTCCTCCTCGTCCATAAAGGAAACACCGTTTATACCTACTGCAATTATCAGATACTCCGGCTTGTGCTCCTCGACAACCTGACGTATGGGCTTTTCCACTCTGTCATAGGGGTCCAGAATGCAGTATGTGCTCTGATATGCGAGAGTCATTGTACCCTCGGGGCCTGTCCAGATGCTTTTTGAGTTTTCTCCGCCCTCTAAAAGTCCCCACGGCCACATCCAGTATGTAGGGGAATCGCAGATAAAGGTCAGCTTGTCTGTATATTCCTTGCCCATATCATCACTTTTGGGGAGTATTGCGGGGGAACCATAGTTTACGGGAGTGAGGTCGGGATGATTTTTATATATTTCTTCCCCCATTCTGTCAACCTCGGGAGGCGGAAGTGTTATGGGTTCTTCCGTTATGGTTTCAATTTCCGGCTCCGTTGTAGCCTCGCTGTTGTCCTTTGAGCAGGAGCAAAGCATTGTAATAAGAAGAATTACAGTTAAAGCAAGAGAAAAATACTTCATAAAATCACCCTATATATCTGTTGTTTTTCTTCGGTTCAACAGTTATTGTGCCGTCTTTGTGAAGAGTTGTCAGTGTCACACCGTAGTGGCAGTCCTTTTCAGGAAAGCCCAGCTTTTCGGTCATATTGTATGTATTATAGCCTGTACACTGGGTATATACGAGGTAAACCTCGTCGTATATTGCACAAAGGTCGTTTATGTGGTCGTGACCTGAAAAAATAGCCTGAAGTCCTGCTTTTTCCTTTCCTGCGGTAAAAAAGCCGCTGTTATAATATGAGCTGCCCACGCTTTCATACTGTGTGCCGTATAAAAGCTTCGTTTTTCCCGAATCCTTATAGTCATACTGTCCTTTTTCATCGCAGATATACTCATATTCCTTTACGGGAATGTGCATATAGCAAAGAGATTTGTTTTCGGGGGATACGGCAAGAGTTTTTCTCATATTTCCGGTGTACCAGTCAATCTGATTTTGTTTTATGAAATCATAGGTGTTTGACCAGAGGTCTTTCGGAACATTGTGGGAAATATTATATTCCTCAATCATATCTCTGCCCGAATCAATGAGATAGAGGCTCTTATAGTATGAGCCGTCGGCATTCTTTATATGTATTGCGGTGTTTCCGAAGCCGAAAAGCTCTTCTTTTCCGAAAAGGGTGAGGCAGTGAGGATAATATTGCATACCCTTTAATAACTGATATTTATAAAAGCCCTTTTCCTCTCTTGTTTCGTGATTTCCGAAAACATATGCCCAGTATACTCCTAATTTTTCCATCATATAGGAAAACTGAACGGAATCTATGTGCTGGCAGTCGGACAAAATACAGTCGCCTGTGATAATAACAAGGTCAGGTTTTTCATCTCTTATCTGACGGACAAAGCGGTCAATGGTTTTATTGTTAAGCTCGGCACCGGGAGAGCCGAGATGAAGGTCGGTTGCGGTCATTATCTTAAAATCGGAATTGTCGATATTACCGTTTTTGCCGGTCTTTGCAATAATAACCTCATCCTCGGTTTTGCCGAGAATTTTTATGTCGCTTCCCACATAGGAAAGGTCGGTGTTGGCACTGAAAAGGAATTTCGGTCTTTTTCCGCCCGTTACCTTATGAAGCACACGGGAGACACCTAAAATTCCCGCTATAATTTTATGTCTTACGGTTGCAAGTGTTTTATAATACATAGTCTTCTCCTGTTATTTCAGCGTTACTATGGTTACGCCGTTTTCACCCTCACCGTATACACCGAGACGGAAGGATTTTACAAAGCGGTTGCTTTTGAGATGCTTCTGCACGGCACTTCTTAAGGCACCCGTGCCCTTGCCGTGAATAACGGTGAATTCGCCTATGTTCATTAAAAGCATTGAATCAAGGAAGCTGTCAAGGGTGAGCAGTGCCTCGTCTACGGTCATTCCTCTGAGGTCGCAACGGTTTTCGGCACTTGCGGTAAGTCTCGACTCCATAGAGCCGTTTCTTGAGACAGAGGGTGTTTTCGGCTTGTTTTCTTTCTTTTTCTCAACAAGACGGAGCTTTTTGAGATCAACTCTCATTCTCATAGAGCCCGAAAGCACCTCGACCTGTCCTCTTTTGTCGGGAAGAGACATAACAGAGGCTTCCTTGCCCAGCTGTGTGAGAATAACCGTATCACCGACAACAAGGTCGCGGGGCAGTGTATAATCCGCATCTTCATAAAGAGAATTTGTTACGGGATTGACTGTGGCATCAATATCCGAAAGCCCTTTTTTCATAGCCTGTTTTGCACGTCTTGCAAGCTCGGCGGCATCCTTTGTGGTCTTCATCTCTTTTTTCAGAGTATCGATTTCCATTATAAGCATATTTGCCTGCCGTCTTGCACTTTCGGTAATTTTCAGAGCCTCTCCCTGTGCCTTTTCATATTCCTTAAGACGAAGGTCCTCTGCCTCGGCAAGTCTTTTTTCAGCCAGAGCAAGCTTTTCTTCATATTCTCTGCGGATTTTCTGTGTTTCACTTTTTTCCTGCTCCATTGAAAGCCGTGACTCCTCAAGTGAGTCAACAACATTTTCAAAGCGGATGTTTTCTGTGGAGACAAATTCGTTTGCTCTTTCGATAAGCTCTTTGTCAATGCCCAGTCTCTCGGAAATTGCAAAGGCATTGGAGCGGCCGGGAACACCTATGAGAAGACGGTAGGTGGGGCGAAGTGTCTTTACATCAAATTCGCAACTGCCGTTTTTAACTCTCGGTGTTTCAAGTGCATAGGCCTTGAGCTCTGCATAGTGAGTTGTTGCGGCAATTTTTGCACCGTTTATATGAAGTCTTTCAAGTATTGCAATGGCAAGCGCCGCACCCTCAACGGGATCCGTGCCTGCACCTAATTCGTCTATAAGCACAAGGCTTTCATCGTCGGCATTCTTTATAATGTCAACGATATTTACCATATGCGATGAGAAGGTTGACAGAGACTGCTCGATGCTCTGCTCGTCACCTATATCCGCAAAAACCTTTCTGAATACGCAGATTTTTGAATCATCGGCGGCGGGAATGAGAAGTCCGCAGCAAGCCATAAGGGACAAAAGCCCAACCGTTTTTATGGAAACGGTTTTGCCGCCTGTGTTGGGACCTGTGATAACCAGTGTGTCAAAGTCCTCGCCGAGAGAAATATCCGTGGCAACAACCTTTTTCGGATCAAGAAGGGGATGCCTTGCTTTTTTAAGGTCAATAATGCCGTCTGTATTGAGTATGGGGACGCTTGCCTTCATTTTGTAGGCAAGCTGTGCCTTTGCAAAAATAAGATTTAATTCAACCAGAGATTCGAAGTTGTTTTTTATGGTTTCTCCGTATTCGCCTACGGCTACGGAAAGCTCTGCAAGAATTCTTTCAATTTCTTCTCTTTCCTTGCCCTGAAGCATTCTTATTTCATTATTGGCTTCAACAACCGCCATAGGCTCAATGAAAACCGTGGCACCGGAGCCCGAGGTGTCGTGAACAAGTCCAGGGACATCGCCGCGGTGCTCATTTTTTACGGGAACAACAAATCTTCCGTTTCTCTGGGTGATTATTGATTCCTGTAAAAATTTCTGATAATGAGTGCTTCTTATAAGGCCTTCAAGCTTTTCGCGGATGGACTGTGCCTGATTTCTCATTTTTCTTCTTATGTCACTAAGCTCTCTTGAGGCATTGTCCGCCATTTCCTCTTCGCTTAAAATTGAAGTGAAAATATTGCTTTCAAGCATACGGTTGGGGCAGAGAGAGGAGAAAAATACATCAAGACAGCTCTCGGCACCGGGCTGGGAAAATCTCCATTCGTAAAGTGAACGGATAACTCTTAAAACCTCACCGATGTCAAGAAGCTCTCTCATTGTAAGCACACCGCCTGCGGCAGCTCTTGAAAGAGAGGAATTAACATTACGGGCAGCCCCGAAGGATGGACCGCCGAATTTTGCAAGAAGTATATGAGCGGCATTGGTCTGATTTATAAGTGCCTGTGCATCGTAAAGCATATCACAGGGCTTCAGCTCCAATGCCATTTCCTTGCTGTCCTTAATGGAAGCAAGCTCTGAAAGCTGAAAAAGCACCTTATCAAGCTCAAGTGCCTTTATATGTCGTAATTCTGTCATTTAAACCACCGTAAATCATAATTTATCGGGACGATAAATTATGATAGTGAATAGGTAATAGTGAAGAGTGAACAGTGACACTGTCGGGAGGACTACGCCCTTAATTATGTAAGCAAGATGCTCTGTGTCTTCCTGCAGGGGCACTTTTCACTGTTCCCTTTTGCTTTTTACTTAATCATATTTCTGTTCCGCCGAAGGGACGGATTG
>JAZNRX010000137.1:0-10079 GCA_045590915.1 Acutalibacteraceae bacterium
CATGCTTGAAAATCCCGACAAATTAAGAGAGATAATCAAGAAAACGGGTGCAAAATCAACCAATCTTATTATAGAAGAGGATGTTGAAACTCTTTGCTCTCGCTGTGATGAATTTGCTTTCCAATGGTCAGGTGTGGCTGATGAACTCTGGGCATCCACAAAGCATCCCATCACCCATACACAGTATTACAGAGACAACGGAAAAGCAAAAAGACAATAAGTTACCGATTTTTCTTGATTGTCAATAAAAATTATGATAAAATAAACGGGAAAGATATTTTTCCCGTTTATTTTTTTGCAGAAAGGTAGAAATTATGAAGGCTTCAAAGTTTGTTGCCGTGTTTACGGCACTTATTATATTGACCGTTTCTTTGTGCTCGTGCGGTTACGAAATTGTCATAAGAAAAAAGGGACAGGGCGAGGAAAACACCACCACCATAATTCTCGACAGTCCTGCAACACAGCCGGGCGGTGTAATTATTATGCCTGAGGTAACTACGGTGCCTTCTGAGGAGCAGACAACAGAAACACAGGGAAGACCGGGAATTCAGGTTGACACCACATATCAGCCTATGGCTATGTCAGCACAGGATGTTATAGAGTTTTATAAGAGAGCCACAACCGATGTAAAGGTCAGAGCTCCCGGATATGTGAGAAATGAATATCAGGAGATTTCCGATGTTGAAGCAGGAAGCGGTGAAACACAGCTTATTAACCGTATTCTTAATCTTGTGGGCACCGAGCTTCTCAAGGATTCTGGTGATGAAGAGTCCACAATTCAGATTATGGCACACGATGATATTGCAGTAAGAGAAACCTTCCCTCTTTATGATAAGGATGTGGGCTGTGAGCTTACGGATATGTCCATTATCAAGTCTGCAACCTGCTATACGGACGGTAAGAGCTATAAGATTATTATTACCTTTGACGATCAGCTCAATCCCGACCACAAAACCAGCTCCTTTGCCGATATTATGACTCCCATAGACAGAGATGCCATGTCCGGTCCCATTGAAGAATATCTTGTTGTTCTTGATTACAACAGCTATAAATTCAACATCAATTACACGAATTGTGAAATTACATGTGTAATTGATAAGGAAACATCAAGAATGACCTCTCTTAAGCATAAAATGATTATGGATATAGAGATAGTGATGAATCTTGATCTCATTCTTTTCCAGACAAAAAATGTTAAAGCCCAAGGCAGAATAGTGAATTTCCTTGAGTATTATAATTTTGACTGGACATAAGAAAAAAACGGTATAATGAAAACTCCCTGATGAGCGTTATTCTCATCAGGGAGCTTTATATTTATTAAAGGCTTCTTAAATAGTCAATGCTCATTTTAACTGCGGAAAGCTCGGTGTTGCCCTTGTCTGGTGCATCCTGCTCAACAATAAACCACTGTGCACCGGATTCTTCTCCTGCCTTAAGAATGGCGGGAATATCCTGCACGCCGTAGCCTACGGGCTTGAAACTGAATTCCTCTTCAGAAGCGGCTTCTTCGTCATCCTCAATGCCTATAAGCTCATAAAGCTTCTTGGGTTTTTCTCTTCCCTGCATAATGAAGTCCTTGAGGTGAATAACAGGAGTTCTGCCCTTGTATTTAAGAATGTAGGGGGCAGGCTCTTCTCCGCCCACATTTACCCAACAGGTATCAAGCTCTGTCTGTAAATATTCTGCGGGAACGGTTGAATACATAACATCAAGGCCGTAAACGCCGTCAATTTTAACGAATTCAAAATCGTGATTGTGGTATAAAAGTGTAAGACCTGCTTCGGAAGCCTTTTTGCCGAGAGCGGCAATTTTTTCAAGAGTTTCGGGGTAATCGGGAGTGCCGGGACGGTATTTTTCGTCAACATAGGGGATAACTATGAAACTGCATCCGATTTCCTTGTAGGTTGCAATAACCTTATCCATATCCTCAAGCATATCTGCAAGAGGTACATGTGCGGAGACTGCCTTAAGAGAGTATTTCTCCAAAATAGCCTTGACTTCTTCGGCTGTTTTGTCAAAAAGACCTGCGAATTCAACACCTTCATAGCCCATTTCTGCAACTTTTTTTATGGTGCCCTCGAAATCCTTTGCCATTTCATTTTTTACGGAATATAACTGAAGACCGATAGGTTTCATATCAATTCTCCTTTGCTTTGTTTTAAATTCATTTTAACACACCGAAAAAATTAATACAACTGTTTTTTATATCTTCATAATTAACAGTGGGGAAGCCCTGACCTTCAATCTGCCTGAGTGCCTTATCCCCCGAGTACTGTGTTGCAATAATGAGCGTTGCTATTCCCGTGATAATAAGAACGCTCAAGAGAAAATTTCTCAGTATTATAAAATAGTCCGGATTATTCTTTTTCACATCATACACTGCTTTCATTTATGATTTTTACCAGAACCTGCCCTGTTAAATTGCCTGTATAAATTGCTTCAGATAAGGTGTTTGCATCTGTTCCTATTTCAAGAAGCAGAGAGCATTTTGATACATCCATATTATATTTTCTCTGACAGAAGTATAAAGGCTTCATAAGGCCCGGAAAACTGTCCTCTGCAGTTTTCTGAAAGCAAAGGGCAAATCTGAGATTATCCTCCCAGTTCGGAAAGTTCTTTATGTAGCCCTCCTCTGCACCTGTTATAATCATAATCTGTGCCGCTTTTCTGCCGTTTATTTCTGCTGTGGGCTTGCAGTGGGAGGTGTCCGAGTAATAAATTGCATCTCTGTGTACATCGAGAACAATCTGTATTGTAGGATTTTCTTTAAGTATTTTCTCGACTGTTACACGGGAACGGCTGTATGCACCGTCATAGCTTTCATCGTAAATTGTTTTATCGTGAATACAGCCTATTCCGTTTTCTTCAAGCACACTGCATATTTCGTCGCCTACTCTGACCATGTTTTTCTTTTCGTCAAAGCTTCGGGTCTCAAAATCCTCATAAAAAACACCGTTATCGGAAAGCAGATAGCTTTCCGTAGTATGTGTATGAAAAATCAGAACAAGAGGCTCACTTTTATCCTTTACATAAAGCTCGGGACCTTCCTCAAGAAGCTGACTGAAATCGGGATTTTTTGATGCAGTTGCATTTTTTATTGAAATTCCTGCAACGGTGTCAGTGGCACCCGATGTTCTGAAAAAGACCTCCTCAACCGTGCCGACGGGGGTGATGCTGTTGAATGCTTCAAGATACTCTTCTTCATATCTTAAAACATCCTCGGGAGTTATGAATTGCTTTTTTTCAGTGATTTCGTTTTCTTTTATCTCCGAAAGAGTTTGTGTCTCTTCAATTCTGGAATAATTATCCGTGATATTTACAGATGAATCATAGTCTATATTCATTTCCTGTAATTTCCGTGACGGCGACTCGGCGGGAAATTCAGATTCATTGCTTTTTATAATAAAGCCGCCCAGCCGTATTGAAAAAATCAAAAAGCAAAGAGAAAATGTCAGCTTTGCAACACATTGAAAATTCTCCGATTGCTTTTTTCTGCGGTATTTCATATTCTCACCCTGTAAAAACATCTTTTTTAAGATATATGACGGATTGAGAAAGAATATTATCAGTTCACTGTGAGAGACAAAATATCCTCTCGGGAAAGGTTTCTTTGCAGTGCCATATTTATTGCTGTTCCCAGAAGCCGTGCACCGCCTGAGGTAATAATATCCGTATCCTTGGGTGTCACAAAAAGATTTTCATATTCTTGTGTTTTTATTTCCTGTCCCGTAAGGTCATAGCACAATGTAGCCGCATCAACTACCGTGGGTATTCCTATTGCGATAACCGGAATTCCGATAGTTTCCCTGTTTATAGCCTTTCTTCTGTTGCCCACGCCCGAGCCGGGCTCAATTCCCGTATTGCACAGCTGAACGGTGGTACCCAGCCTTGAAACGCTTCTTGCGGCAAGTGCATCAATAACAAGCACACATGAGGGAGAGATTTTTTCGCATACACCCGAAATCAGCTCTCCGGTTTCAATTCCTGTTTTTCCCATAACCTCAGTGCTTATAACCGAAACATCCCGAAGGAGCGGTAATTTAAGCTCCGTTTTAGTTTCTTGCGGTATATGTCTTGTTGCGAGAACGCTTTTTGCACAAAGAGGTCCTATGGCATCAGGTGTTATGTCGGAATTTCCCAGTCCTGCCACAAGCACCGTGCCGTCAGTGGTTAAAAGCTCCTCTATTGCACATTTCAGCATCTCAAGTCTTCCGTCGCAAATTGTGGATGAATCGGGAAATGCCTCCATTTCAAGTGTTATATATTTTCCCATAGGCTTTCCCATTGCTTTTTCGCCCTCTTCGGAAAATATTTCAATAACGGTAGCCTTGCAATCCTCATTTTCATATCTGTAGAATTTTATGCCTTCGGTTTCTTCATCCGGCATCATCTGATGCCTTTCTATTGCCAAATCCGTTCTCAATATCATTTAATCACCATTAAAAGTTTTAACTGTTTGAAAATTAATATGCAAACTTGTAAAAATATCGAAAAAACAGTTGATTTTATTTTATCTTCGTGATATTATATAGGGCGTATGAAGAGAAGGAGGTGTAATACTATGCCCAATATTAAGTCCGCAAAGAAGCGTGTTCTTGTAAACAAGACAAAGGCTGCAAGAAATAAGTCCGCTAACTCTGCTCTCAAAACTGCTATCAAAAAGGCAAATGTTGCTATTGATACAAATGCTGCAGATAAGGCTGCCGCTGTTGCTTTCGCTGTTAAGAAGATTGACCAGGCTGCTGCAAAGGGTCTCATCCATAAGAACAATGCTGCACGCAAAAAGTCTGCTCTTGTAACAAAACTCAACAAGGCATAAGAAGTGCCTCGATTTATTGCAGGCACTCCATCCGGAGTTGCTCCGATGACACACGGATAAACGGACCGTGTTAAACCGTTTATCCCAATTTTGAAAGGACGGTAATAAAAATGACTAAAGCACTCAAGATAATAGCTATCATTGTAGCAATTGCCGCTGCAATAGCAGGTATTTATGTAGTTGTAACAAAGTATCTCAACAAAAAGCAGAACACAACAGATGAAGAAAATTATGTTTCCTGCTCCTGTGAAGAAGAATTCACTTCCGAAACAATAGCATAAGAGCATAATAAACGGCGGCTGAACAGCCGTCTTTTTTCTTTTTAAAGCATACTTCATTGACAGAGCACTTCTTTATTTGCTATTATATATTTATCTTGATTTATGAGGAGAGAAAAATATGGCAACTCTTAAAGCACTTTTGGCTTTTATGCAGGTATTTATGCTTTCAATAGGTGTTTTGCCTATTGATATGTCCGTGAATTACGGCGGTGACGATTATGTTGCTCCCGAAATCAACACACCCGTATATATTGTTGAGGACGGTAAGTCAGATTATTATATTGTGACCGAGGACAATCACGATGAATGCATTGACACTGCAGTGACGGAGCTTCAGAATTACATTGAAAAGATTTGCGGTGTAAAGCTTCCGGCTGTGACAGAAAACGAGCTACCTGACGGAGCGGCGGCTGTTACACTCGGTGAAACTGCCATTTCCGATACGGTGAATTTTGATTATGACTCAATAGGTGAGGACGGATTTCTTCTTTACTGTGACGGAGAAAACTTCATAATCCGCGGTGAAGATAGCCGAGGTACTCTTTACGGTGTATACACCTTCCTTGAGGAATATTTAGGGGTGCGTTGGTTTACTCCCAAACTTGAAAGAGTGCCCGAAAGTGATGATGTTGTAATTGATAAAGAGCTTAACCGTGTTGTTGAGCCCTCCTTTGTCATAAGAAGAAATGACACAATGGGACAGACTGAGGCTCACAGAGCAAGAACCAAAATGAATGTTTCCTTCCATAAGGATGCCACAGCTTACGGCGGTACGCTTACCTATGTTTTATGGGATGTAACTCTTACAAAGCTTGTTCCCGACTCGCTTTTCAGCTCCCATCCCGAATATTTTGCAATGGATGAAAACGGCCACCGTCACACAGACCATGTATGTCTTTCTCAGCCCGATGTGCTGGGAATTGCAATTGAGAATGCAAGAGCCGCTATTGAAAAAAGTACAAACGGTGCAAAATTCCTTCACATAGGTCAGAAGGATAACAGTAACTACTGTCATTGTGATACCTGTGAGGCACTTTATACTCAGTACGGTGCAGTATCTGCCCCCACTCTTATTTTTACTAATAATCTTGCCGCGGCACTCGAGGAGGAATATCCGGAATTCACCTTCACCTTCTATGCATACGGCGAAACCGACCGTCCTCCCACGGACAAAACACTTCGTTGCCGTGATAATGTTGCTCCCGTGCTTTGCGGACTTCATAAGGCTTGCCGCAGTCATTCACTTCTTGAATGCGGTGCACAGGACGGTGACGAAAGTCTTCTTAATATCTACGGTGACACATATCCTCAGATAGCCGATGATTTCAAGGTATGGACAGAAATTGCCGACAGAACATATATTTATGACTACACCATAAACTTCCTTTATTCCGCACAGTTTTTCTCAAACTTTGAATATATGCAGGAAACAATGAAGTATATGTACGATATCGGAATTACGGGCTATATCTACAACTGCGGTGACGGACATTACGCAACCTTTAACGAGCTTCGTAACTATCTGCTTTGCAAGCTTCAGTGGGATGTAAATGCAGATGTGGAATATCATATGAACGATTTCCTCAAGGCATATTACGGTGAGGATGCGGCAGAATATATAAAGGAAATTATTGATATTTACACAGCCGCCACAAAGGCAACTGCACACGCCTTTGACTTTGACTGGCACTATCAGGCAGGCTTCTACCCCATTCATATTATGCAGAGGATAGAAAAGCTCTGGTCTCAGGCGCTTGAAGCCGATGTAACCGAGGAACAGCTTTTCAGAATTGAAAAGGATAATCTCGCTTGGGAGGTTTTTAAGGCAAATCAGATGCAGGGTGACTATTTCTTCCTTAATCCCTTAAGAATGCAGAAACAGGAATGGCTTTACGATGAATTGAAATCTCACGGAATAGATAAAATTTCTTCCTTCTGGGTGCTTGCCGATAAGGAAGACATCAACTTCATTCAGAGACCTATTAACTGGGGATAAGGAAAATTATCGTGTACCCATAATTTTCAGTGATATTCACGGTGGTGCCGTGAGTGATATTGCCGTTGGCAGTGATATTCATTTTTTTTTGAAACGAGTGATATATTTCCCTGCGGAAAATGTTTCGGAAGGCTTTGCCTTGTTCCGCGTTGCTCTATAAAAGATTTAAGGCTCGGGATTTTTTTCCGAGCCTTTGGCATTTATTCAGCAATTTCTTCAATTTCCACGGCTGTTGCTGTGCCTGTCATTCCGATTTTCTTAACGGTTACGGCAGATGCAAGTCCTGCAAGGGCTGCTGCTTTGTGAAGATGAGCGTCTGCAGTTACTGCAAGGGAAAATGCTGAAAGGGAAGTGTCACCTGCACCGCAGATATCAAGCTCTCCCGTAAGTGTTTTTGCATCTACTCTTATACCTTCATTGCCGTCTGTGACATAAGAGCCCTTTGCACCTAAGGTACAGAAAACCTTTGCATTGTTCTTTATTGCAAGTGCATCTGCAGCCTTAAGGAATTCTTCCTCAGATGCATTTATAAAATCGTCATTGTTATATACGGCACGCCAGCATTCAACCTCGTTGGGCTTTAATATGCAGTCGGTGTATTCCCCGATATTATAACGGCTGTCGCAAATAACTGTAAGCCCTTTTCTTGCAAGTGAAACAATTTCTTCTCTCACCTTATGTGTTACAATTCCGTAACGGAATTGGTCTGCAACACAAAGCACATCCACCTTTTGTGAGAGCTCACGAAGACAGCGGATTACCTCTTTTTCGGTTTCTTCGCTTATTGGGCATCTGTTTTCAAAGTCAAGTCTCGGATCTTCATAAACAGTTGCGGAAATACCGTGTCTCATAGGCTTGCAGTAGGCATTTGTAAATCTTCCCTTGGTTTCAATTATATATTCATCCGAGATGCCGCTGTCCTTTATAAGCTTGCGAAGAAGCATACCTCTCCAATCGTCACCTATAAGAGAAACAGCATAAATCTTTTCAGGGCAGAGAGCCGCTAAATTTGCCGCAACATTTCCCCCTGCTCCCATAGAAGTCTTTTCAGCTGTTACGGGCAGAGGATAATGGGGAGTTTCACGGGATAATTCTGAAAGTGTCATATCTGCGTGCCAGTAAATATCAACACAGAAATCACCTATGATACCGATTTTGCTTTTTTTTATTCTGTCCGTAATTTCACGGACCTCTTTTTTTGTCAGCATATTAAAACTGTTCCTTTAATTTGTCGTAAAGTGTGGGGATTGTAATCTGATGGTCGCCAACAAAGTGCCAGCCCCAGCCTCCTCGGCAGGTGGGACGGTTGACGATATTTTTTCTCGGTCTGTAATAGTAGTTCGGATCCTCATAGCCTATTTTGCAACGGAAATTGCCCAGATTTATAAGGTCAAAATTTGCTGTAGTGATATTGAAGGTGGGGTATCCCTGATTTCTTGCGATAGAGAGAGTTTTTAAGAATACCTCGGGACCTATAACAGATGAGCCGAAATTAAGAAAAACACCGCCGTCAAGTGTGGAAACTGAATAAGCCATTTTCTTGAAATCAATACCCGAGCATTTGCCGATATTTGCCATATCGCAGGTGGGATGCTGATGAATAATATCTGTGCCCAAAGCAATATGATAGGTTGCGGGAATATCAAGCTTATATGCCTGCCATAATATGCAGTCCTCACGGTTGGGGAATTTTTCGGGATGCTCGTCAATATATTTTCCGAGAGCCTCACCGTAGCCGATATTAAGCTTTGCTCCCTCATTTATTGCTTCGTTCATCCATGCACCCGTTTCCTCCCACATTCCGAAGGAGCCGTCCTCAATAGCCGTGGGAACATCCTCGGATGTGCCGCCCAGATAGCACAGCTCAAAGTCGTGAATGCTTGTGGCACCGTTTGCGGCAATATGGGTGATAATCCCCATTTTCATGAGTTCGATGATATATCTCGAAAGGTGATTTTTTATAACATGTGCACCCATGCTCCATATAACAGGTCTGCCGTTTTTTCTCGCTTTTATAATTCTTTCAATAAGCTCATCGAAGCCCTCGTGTATGAACTCCTCGTGAGGTGTAACACCGGGAGTCATAAGCTTTTCAATGGTAACAAGATTTATTCTGTCTTGTGCAGAAAAGGTTTTTATGCCTGAAAAATCAAGCTGCTGCTGTCTTCTCATAGTTTTTATCCTTTACATAAAGAGTATTGAGCTTGCGATAACAAACTGTGCAATATAGTAGGTCACATGGTTTGTGACAATATCAACCGGTCTGTTTTTGCCTTCGCCGAAGTATGTACCCGAAAGAATGATGTCGGAAATAATAAAGAACACACCGCCGACGAAGAATGCAATAAGGTGAAGATTATCTTTTATGCCTGCAAGCAAAGCGCAGTTAAAGGACATTGCCGTTACAAAGAAAAGAAGCGAGCCGTAAAGTGCTGAAATAATCTTGTAGTTTCCGGGGTATTTAAGCTTCATAATTTTTTCACCGAAATAAATTACAAGACCTGCAATAACTCCGACCACAAGCGACATAGGAATTGAAACTGCCTTGAACTGAGTTGCTCCTGCAATTATTGCGGCAATATAGAAGAAATGTCCGAATGTGAATGATGAGAAGCCTGCCTTTGTAAGAAAATCCTCATCCTGACGGTACATAAACTTCATATCAAGCCAGATGTCTCCTAAAATTCCGCAAACGAGACCGCCTACGATAAGTCCCGAATAAAGTGAGGGCTTTCCGATAGCAAGAAAAGTTCCTGTCAGAATAAACATAACACTGGTGATAGCCTTGAGCATAAGTGATTTTACATCGGTTTTCTTTACTCTGAGGAAAAGGAATGCACCGAGGGTTATAAGACCGATAAGCACGGTACAGGTATAAAGAATTAATGAACTGTCCATAAAATAACTCCTTTTTGTTTGTTAGTTTTATAATAACACAGATTTTTCTCTTTTTCCATACTTTTTGCGAAAAACAGATTGAATA
>JAZNRX010000138.1:0-22816 GCA_045590915.1 Acutalibacteraceae bacterium
CGAATAGGTTGAAAAATATGAACAATGAATTTGATGCTCTGACACAGGATGTGGGCATCGGAGGAGTGAGAACAAAAATCGGAATAAGAGTGCTTTTGTGCTATATTCTGAAAAATGTCGAAAGCAGTGTATCAAGATCTGCTTTTGTTGAAATCCTCCGCACTGCCGAGCTTGTGAACTTTTTTGAAATAAATCCCGCCTTGGATTCTCTGAGGGACAACGGCCTTGCCGAAGTTGAAGAAAGAGACGGCGATGATTATTTTACAATAACTCCCGAGGGCATATCCGTTGCCGATAAGCTTTCCACGGATATAACACTGACCGCAAGGGAAAAGGCTCTGAATGTGGCATTTTCCGTTGTAGCCCGTGAGCGTCTCAAGGGTACGGTTGATTATAAAATTGATAAAACAGAGTCGGGTTATTTTGTTACTCTCACCGTAACCGATAAGGGTGAAATTATGATGCAGACAAAGCTTTTTGCCGCAGACTATCTTCAGGCTGAGTATGTGGGTGAAAGCTTTATGAAAAATCCCGACAGATTATATTCGGGCATTATAGATGCTCTGACATCCTGAGGTAAATATGTTTGAACAGACTATAAATATTGACAGAATGGAGCAGGCGGTAAGCCTGTTCGGAAGCTTCGATGAAAATATACGGATGATTGAAAAGGAATAT
This sequence comes from Acutalibacteraceae bacterium, assembly GCA_045590915.1. GTDB lineage: Bacteria > Bacillota > Clostridia > Oscillospirales > Acutalibacteraceae > RUG806. Next base: position 679 of record JAZNRX010000138.1, read on the forward strand.
TCGGTTGAAATTGTAAATCGGGGTTCTGCACTCAAAATTTCCGGTGAAGATATAAATGTTTCAAAAGCCTCAAAGGCTTTGCAGGGACTTATAATGCTTATAAATAAGGGTGAACAGCTCAACGAACAGAATGTCCGCTATTGCATATCCCTTGTAAATGAGGGGAACGACGATAAGCTTCCTTCAATATCCTCTGACTGTATATGTATCACCACATCGGGAAAGCCCGTAAAGCCTAAAACCTTGGGGCAGAAGAAATATGTGGATACCATAAACAAGAACACCATTGTATTCGGAGTGGGCCCTGCAGGCACGGGAAAGACCTATCTTGCCGTGGCAATGGCGGTAAAGGCTTTTCGTGCAAAGGAAATAAACAGAATAATTCTCACCCGTCCCGCAGTTGAGGCAGGAGAGAAGCTGGGCTTTCTTCCCGGTGACCTTCAACAGAAGGTCGATCCCTATCTTCGACCGTTATACGATGCTCTTTTCGATATGCTGGGAGCAGAGAGCTTTCAGAAATATCAGGAAAAGGGCAGTATTGAGGTGGCACCTCTTGCATATATGCGAGGAAGGACACTGGATGACAGCTTTATTATCCTTGACGAAGCACAGAACACTACTCCCGAGCAGATGAAAATGTTTCTGACAAGACTGGGCTTCAATTCAAAAATCGTTGTTACCGGTGACGTAACACAGATAGACCTTCCCGACGGAAAAAAATCGGGACTTAAGGAAGCCGTTAAAATACTCAAGGGTATTGACGATATAGAGACTGTTCGCTTTTCGGAAAAGGACGTTGTCCGTCACCGTCTTGTGCAGGACATCATAAAAGCCTACGAAAAAGGCGAAAAAAAGCGTGATTAACAGATTATTTACATTGAAAGAAGGAGAAAAAAATATGGTAAACAAAACCAAGGTAATTATTACAAACGATCAGAATTCCGTAAAGGTTCCCTCGGGTGTCCGACTTCTTATAAGACGCTGCTGTAATGCGGTGCTTTTAATGGAGGAATTCAATGATTCTGCTGAAATCAGTGTGCGTTTTGTTGATAATGAGCAGATAAAGGAGCTGAACTCACAGTTCAGAAGTATAGATAAGGAAACAGATGTGCTGTCCTTCCCCTTGGGAGAAAACGGTGAATATGACCGCAATCCTTCAACCGATGCCGCACTTTTAGGAGACATTGTCATTTCTATGCAGAAGGCTATGGAGCAGGCAGAGGAATACGGTCATTCTCTCGACAGAGAGGTTGCCTTCCTCACGGTTCATTCAATGCTTCACCTTTTAGGCTATGATCATGTACAGGGCGGTATGGAAGCCGTGCGTATGAGAGAAAAAGAAGAGACCGTTCTCACACAGTTGGGATTAAAGAGAAACGGCAGTTATTATCTTGACGAGGAATAAAAAATGAAAGAACAAAAAACCGCATTTATTGCCATCGTAGGCTGTCCCAATGTGGGAAAATCCTCTATTCTCAACAGACTTTTAGGTGAAAAGATTGCCATTGTTTCTCCAAAGCCCCAGACCACCCGTACAAGAATAATGGGTGTTCTCACAGAGGATGAAATTCAGCTTGTTTTTACTGATACTCCCGGCTATCACAAGCCGAAAACCAAGCTTGGCGAAAAGATGGTCAAGGCAGTGGGAGAGGGAATTCACGATGTTGATGCCTGTCTTCTCGTTGTTGAAGCAGCAGGTGAAATAAGAGAAGAAGAGCTCACACTTATAAAGAAAATAAGGGATAATGATATTCCCGCAGTGCTTGCAATCAATAAGATTGATACTGTTGAAAATAAGGAAGAGCTTTTAGGAAGAATTCTCGAATTTTCAAAGCTTTATAATTTCAATGCCATAGTGCCCCTGTCTGCTCTCGACGGAAACGGTCTGGGAGAGCTTCTTTCGGAGCTTAAGGCACTTTCTTTCCCTTCACAGCATCTTTTCCCCGATGATACGCTGACAGACCAGCCTGAAAAGGTTATTGCCGCAGAATACATAAGAGAGAAAATCCTCAAATACACCGACAAGGAAATTCCCCACGGCACCGCGGTTGCCATTGAACGCTTCAAGGAAAGAGATGATGCGGATATTCTCGATATTGAAGCTACCATTTATTGTGAAAAGGAAAGCCACAAGGGAATTATAATCGGTAAGGGCGGTGCTATGCTTAAACGCATTTCCACTGCCGCAAGGCACGACCTTGAAAAATTCTTTGACTGTAAGGTCAATCTCAAATGCTGGGTAAAGGTTAAAGAGGATTGGAGAAACCGAGAAGGCTTAATCCACAATTTCGGACTTGATTAATGGAAAAATTTACAGTTGACGGAGTAGTAATAAGAACCTCAGTTACGGGTGAGGCGGACAGAATTGTCTGGGTATTAACCCGTGACAGAGGCATAATAAGAGCCTTTGCAAAAGGAGCAAGAGGTACCAAGAATAAGCTTCACGGTGGTACTTCTCTTTTTGCTTACTGCTCTTTTTTGTTTTCTGAGAAAAATAATGTATACAACATAAATGAAGCTCTTATTAAAGAGGTCTTCTTTGATTTAAGACGAAGCATGGAAACCCTCACACTTGCACAGTATTTTTGTGAGGCGGTTGAAAAAAGCGTTCCCGATAAGTGTGATGAGGAGATATATTTACGGCTTCTTCTTAACAGCCTTCATTTTTTATGTAAGGGTGAAAAGCACGAGCTTCTTATAAAGGCCGTTTTTGAAATGAGAATGTGCTGTATTTCGGGATATATGCCCTCACTTCTTATGTGCGGCGAATGCGGTGAATTTGAAACTCCTTTTATGTATTTCGATTGCACGACGGGAGTGCTTTTGTGTGACAAATGCGGCAAGGGAAGCGGAATGTCCCGTGTGAGCCTTTCCGTTGTCACCGCTTTAAGACATATCTGTTTTTCCGATTTTTCAAAGATATTTTCTTTTGAGCTGAATGAAGCATCCCTTAAGTTTCTTTCTGATATAACGGAAGCCTATCTAAAAAATATGTCAGGCTTTGATTTCAGACTTCTTCGGTATTACAAGGAACTGTAATAGAATACACAATAATAAAATATAACAATAAAACATAATATAATATGCATAGCCTTCTTTTTGAGTTTTTGATAATCATTTTGAGTAATGAGCTTGTATTTTTTGTCAATTTTTAGAAAAAAAAGAAAAATTGAAAAAAACTATTGACATTTATTTTAGAATGATTATAATAAAATTAGAACAGTTCAAAAAGGAGGGCTTTTATGACAAAACAGAGAGCCGCAATAATCAAGGTAATGCGTGACAACTGCGGTCATTTTACTGCCGAAGAAATATTTCAGCTGGCACAAAAAGAGTTTCCCTCAATGGTTCGGGCAACAGTATATAACAATCTGAATGCTATGGTTGAAGAGGGAATGGTAAGACGCATTTGTCAGTCAGGTCAGCCCGACAGGTTTGACAGAAATCCGATGATTCACGAGCACATAATATGTACGGATTGCGGAAAAGTAATAGATGTGAGCTTAGACAATCTTTTAGACAGATTTTCCGAGGAAATAGGATGTCCCATAGATGATTATGAGCTTGTTTTTCATTGCAAATGTCCCGAGTGCCGTGCTTAAAAAATAAATAAACAATAAAACTTAACGGAGGAATAAAAATGGAACTTAAAGGAACAAAAACAGAAAAGAATTTAATGGAAGCTTTTGCAGGCGAAAGTCAGGCAAGAAACAAGTATACTTATTTTGCATCTGTTGCAAAAAAGGAAGGCTATGAGCAGATTGCCGCTATTTTCCTTAAGACTGCAGAAAACGAAAAGGAACACGCTAAGATGTGGTTCAAGGCTTTAGGAGAGTTGGGCGATACAGCCGCAAACCTTGCCGCTGCTGCAGAAGGCGAAAACTATGAATGGACAGATATGTACGACCGCTTTGCAAAGGAAGCTGAAGAAGAAGGCTTCACAAAGCTTGCTTTCCAGTTTAGAGAGGTTGCAAAAATTGAAAAGAGCCATGAGGAAAGATACAGAAAGCTTCTTTCCAATGTGGAAATGCAGGAGGTTTTTGCAAAGGCAGAGGAAACCATGTGGGAATGCCGTAACTGCGGTCATCTCGTAATGGGTAAAAAGGCACCCGGTATGTGCCCCGTATGTGCCCATCCCCAGAGCTTCTTTGAAGTGAGAGAAGAAAACTATTGATTAAGCTCGGACATCCGAAGAATTTTAGAGTATAACAATAAAGAGCAAGAGTAAAAGGAACAATCCTTTTGTTCTTGCTCTTTTTTTGTTGTTCTGAGTGTATACTTATTTTTGATTTATGTGCTTTTTTGTCAGCTTTCTGTACAGAAGGTCATAGCCCACAAAATATTCACGGGAAAATCGTTTGAAGGCTTCTCCCGGTGTTTTTGCGGTTACCTTAAGAGGAGAGTGCAGACCGCAGCTTTTAGCGATTACTGTTGAACGGAATATATGATAGCTTGATGAAAGGAACGCAATTTTAAGGGAGTTTATGTCTTTCCCCGAATGCTTTCTGATAATTTCAAAGGCAAACTCGAAGTTTTCAAATGTTGTTGTTGATTTGTCTTCAAGGAAAATTCTTTCCTGTGCAATGCCGTTTTCAATGAGGTAGTCTGCAATAATTGCAGCTTCTGATTTTTTTTGTCCTTCTCTGAAACAGCCGCCGCAGGGGACTATGAAGCAGGTTTTATTTTCTTTGAGATATATAACTGCTTCTTTCATTCTCTCAAGAAGCTGGGGACTTGGGGTATGAGCACCGATGATGTCGCCTCCCAATATCATAAGATATTCACAGCTGTCACGGTAATTCTTTTTTGCTTCTTTAATAACAAATGGCATATAAAGTCCGGCTGTTATTGCAAAATAGGATGCGGTGCCCGTTACCGTATATAACAAAACTTTCCCGATATTCATAATTTCACCTGCAGATAATATATTATGTGCTGATTATAACCTGATTTTCTGTTAATGTCAAATTAAAGAGCCGAGCATTGTTGAATTTTTACGGTATATATTTTGATAAACTTTACCATAAAATGGAAAAAATTTCTAAAAACACTTGCTTTTTGTGTTTTGCTATGGTAATATGTGGAAGAAATAGGAAAAAATACCATTTTTCAGGTTGCTTTTCCGTAAAACAGAAAGGAAATATGTATTATGACTCAGAAAAAAGTTTTGATTGCACAGGAAAACGGAGATTTTCTCAAAAATATGCTCGCGGCTCTTCGGGGTTTCGGTTTTGAATGTATGAGTGTACCGAAAAACGGGGAAGAGGTGATTTCATCGGCAGGAAAGTTTCAGCCCGATATAATTGTTATGGATGCATTTATGGCAAGATATGATGCTCTTGCCGTGCTGAAACTTCTGCCCACGGCAAAACTTCCGGGAAAGCCCTACATAGTTGTGCTTTCCAATGCTGATAACAGTGTGCTTGAAGGTCAGCTTCTGTCACAGGGAGCAGACTATTATTTTATAAAGCCTGTTGATGTAAATATTCTTGCTGAAAGAATAGCACAGCTTACAGGCTGGGATCCCAAGGGAAATGTCATAAAGCTCAGAAGCCATGAGCCTGACCTTGAGGTGACGGTATCTGAAATTATGCACGAACTGGGTGTACCCGCACACATAAAGGGCTATCAGTATCTTCGCACATCAATAATATTGTCCGTCAATTCTCCCGAAATGATGAATTCCGTTACAAAGGTTTTATATCCCACCGTTGCAAAACAGTATGACACAACATCGTCAAGAGTGGAAAGAGCCATCCGCCATGCCATTGAGGTTGCTTGGGACAGGGGAGACATTGATGTGCTGAGCTCATATTTCGGCTATACCATCCAGAATTCAAGAGGTAAGCCCACCAACAGTGAGTTTATTGCGATGATAGCCGATAAATTGCGTCTGAAGCTGAAAAAAATCTCATAAGCAAAAGGGAAGTCGGAGTATACGGTTGACGGTTTTTTTGTTAACGGTTATAATATGTGCGGTGATGTTTGTGGAAATTTCAGACAGACTTTTTAATCTTCGTGATGAGAAATACAGGGATTTTCATTCCTCTCTTATGCCCACAGTTGATTATGAAAAGATAATCGGAGTCCGTGTGCCTGATGTGAGAAGGCTTGCCAAGGAAATATTGAAAGAGGGCAAGGACGAAGCGTTTATTTCCGATTTGCCCCATACCTTTTATGAGGAAAACAATCTTCACGCCTTTATAATTGCAGAAATTAGGGATTTCGGCTTGCTGATTGAAGAGCTTGAGAGATTTCTGCCCTTTGATGATAATTGGGCAACCTGTGACGGCTTAAGACCGAAGATTTTTGAAAATAACAAGGATAAGCTTCTGCCGTACATAAAAAAGTGGATGAATTCCGAGCATGAATTTACAGTACGCTTTGCTGTTGAAATGCTTATGGTTCATTACCTTGATGATGCTTTTGACATCGAATATCCGTTGCTTGTTGCAAGGCTTGAAAGCGACAAGTATTACATCAATATGATGCAGGCGTGGTATTTTGCCACTGCACTCTCAAAGAAATGGGATGAGATTATCCCATTTATTGAAGAAAATAAGCTCACCCCCGAGGTTCACAACAAAACCGTAAGAAAGGCCGTCGAGAGCTTTCGTATTTCACCCGAACAAAAAGCATATCTTAAGACATTTACGATAAAATGAAACAGCCGTATGTAATCCGGAAAGGGTTGCATACGACTTTTTTTGCCAAAAAAAGAACATTTGTTCATAAATTGTGTTTACTTTTAAATAAAAACGGTGTATAATAAAAACAATAATGGGACAGTACGGAGTTATTATGGATAAATTTGTTTTACATTCTGAATATAAGCCTATGGGTGATCAGCCGCAGGCTATAAAGGAGCTTGTTGAGGGGGTAAATAAGGGATATAACGAGCAGACGCTTTTGGGTGTTACAGGCTCGGGAAAGACCTTTACTATGGCAAACATTATTGCTGAGGTAAACCGTCCCACTCTTGTTCTGGCTCACAATAAAACCCTTGCCGCACAGCTTTGCAGTGAATTCCGTGAATTTTTTCCCGAAAATGCGGTGGAATATTTCGTTTCCTATTATGACTATTATCAGCCCGAAGCTTATATAGCATCTACCGATACCTACATTGAAAAAGACTCGTCCATAAATGATGAAATAGACCGTCTTCGACATTCCGCAACCTCTGCACTGTCAGAACGCCGCGATGTAATCATTGTTGCCAGTGTGTCCTGTATATATTCTCTGGGTAATCCCATTGACTATAAGAATATGGTGATTTCTCTGAGAGTGGGAATGGAAAAGCCCCGAGACGAGCTTCTTGAAAAGCTTGTTGAAATTCAGTATGAAAGAAATGATATCAATTTCATCCGTAATAAATTCCGTGTAAAAGGTGATGTTGTTGATATATTTCCTGTTTATAACAACGAAAATGCCATAAGAATTGAGTTTTTCGGTGACGAGATAGATAAGATATGCGAAATTAATCCTTTGACGGGTGAGGTGAAAAACTCTGTTTCCCATGTGGCAATATATCCCGCATCTCACTATGTTGTGGCTCCCGATAAAATTCAGGAGGCAGTTGATGAAATTATTGCTGAAATGGAAGAAAGGGAAGCGTGGTTCAAATCACAGGGCAAGCTCATTGAAGCTCAGAGAATAAGAGAACGCACAGTCTATGATATGGAAATGCTTCTTGAAACAGGCTTCTGCAAGGGCATTGAAAACTATTCGAGAATAATGGCACAAAGGCAGCCGGGCTCTGCCCCCTTCACGCTTTTAGACTTCTTTCCGGAGGATTATCTTCTGTTTGTGGATGAGTCTCACGTAACGCTTCCGCAGGTGAGAGGTATGTTCGGCGGAGACCGTTCCAGAAAGGACTCTCTTATTGAATTCGGCTTCAGACTCCCGTCTGCCTATGACAACAGACCGCTGACCTTTAACGAATTCTATGAAAAAACAAGACAGAAGATATTTGTCAGTGCAACACCGGGAGAGCTTGAAAAATCTCTCAGTGTTCACACTGCAGAGCAGATTATAAGGCCGACGGGACTTCTGGATCCCGAAATTGAGGTGCGTCCCGTTGACGGACAGATTGATGACCTTATAGGTGAAATAAACGATAGAGTGGCAAAAAAGGAAAGAGTTCTTGTCACAACGCTCACAAAGGCTATGGCTGAAAATCTTACGGACTATCTCACCGATTACGGCATAAAGGTGAGATATATGCACTATGACATCGACACCATGGAGAGAATGGAAATCATAAGAGACCTTCGTCTCGGTGAATTCGATGTACTGGTGGGCATAAATCTTCTGAGAGAGGGACTTGACCTGCCCGAAGTGTCTCTTGTGGTTATTCTCGATGCAGACAAGGAGGGCTTCCTTCGTTCTGAAACCTCACTTATACAGACCATCGGACGAGCCGCAAGAAATTCTGAAGGCAAGGTTATTATGTATGCCGAAGCCGTTACACCCTCAATGGAAAGAGCCATAACAGAAACCGTCAGACGACGGGAAAAGCAGAGAAAATATAACGAGGAAAACGGTATTGAGCCGAAAACCATCGTTAAGGGTATAAGAGAAATAATCGAAATATCCAACACTCACAAGGCGGCAAGAAACGCAAAGGGAATGAAGCTTTCAAAGAGAGAAAAGGAGCTTCTGATAAATCAGCTTACAAAGGAAATGAAAGCCGCCGCAAAAATTCTCGACTTCGAAAACGCAGCATACCTGCGTGATAAAATTAAAGAACTGCAGTCATAAATTAACACCCGAGGCTGTTAATTTATGAAATTCGGAATTCGGATTTCGGAATTCGGAGAAAGAAACCTTATATTTTTCAATCATCAGGGGACTTTTTCCCAATTCTTTTCCCAAAACGAGAAAGCTGTATTTTTTGCGCAACGCTGTGACCTCCGACTTCCGACTTCTGACTTCTTATGGAGGTTTTTATGTTACAAAGAAAGATAAAAATTGTGGGAGCAAAGGAGCATAACTTAAAGGATGTTTCCCTTGAAATTCCCCGTGATAAGCTTGTTGTTTTTACGGGGCTTTCAGGCTCGGGAAAATCCACCCTTGCTTTTGATACAATATATGCCGAGGGACAGCGCCGTTATGTTGAGTCCCTTTCTTCCTATGCCCGTCAGTTTTTAGGGCAGATGGAAAAGCCTAATGTTGAATTGATTGAGGGGCTTTCTCCCGCCATTTCCATTGACCAGAAGACCACATCAAAAAATCCCCGCTCCACTGTTGGTACGGTAACAGAGATTTACGATTATTTAAGACTTCTTTTTGCAAGAGCGGGAATTCCTCACTGTCCTGTTTGCCATAAGGAAATCAAGCCCCAGAGTGTTGACGAAATGACCGATAAGGTTATGACTCTTTCCGAGGGTACAAGATTTATGATTATGGCACCTGTCATAAGAGCAAGAAAGGGCGAGCATCTGAAGGTGCTCGATGATATGAAAAAGGCAGGCTTCGTCAGAGCCAGAATTGACGGCGAAATGCGTGAGCTTTCTGAGGAAATCAAGCTTACTAAAACAAATAAGCATACAATAGAGGTTGTTATTGACCGTCTTGTGATGAAGGATGGCATAAACTCCCGAATATCCGATTCACTTGAAACCGCACTGAAGCTCAGTGAGGGTATTGTGCTTGTAAGTGTTGTGGGCGGAGAGGAAATGCTTTTTTCGCAAAACTATTCCTGCCCCGATCACAATGTGGGTATAGGAGAACTGAGTCCCCGACTTTTTTCCTTCAATAATCCCTTCGGAGCCTGTCCCAAATGTGCAGGTCTCGGTATATTCAAAAAGGTTGCCCCCGAGCTTATCATACCCGACAAGCGTCTTTCCATAAACGGCGGTGCCATAAAGGGTTGCGGCTGGACAAACGAAAAATACGGCACCATTGCAAGAATGTATATGGAGGCTATTGCCAAGAAATACGGGTTTTCAATGGATGCTCCCATAAAGGATATTCCCGAGGCGGCTGTAAATGCCATTCTTTACGGTACGGGGGAAGAAAAGCTGAAGCTGAAAAGAAGCTTCCACACAGGCTCCACAGAATATGAAGCTCCTTTTGAGGGGATTGTAAATAACCTTGAAAGACGTTATATGGAAACCACAAGCGACTGGGCAAGATGGGAAATTGAGCTGTTTATGAGTGACCACGAATGCCCCGAATGCAAGGGTGCAAGGCTGAAAAAGGAAATTCTTGCCGTAACAGTGGGCGGGATAAACATTGACGAATTTACAAGAATGTCAATTTCCGAGGCAGTCAGCTTTCTGAACTCACTTGAGCTTTCGGAAAGAGAGCATATGATTGCCGACGGAATTATAAAGGAAATCAGAGCAAGGCTTGAATTTTTAGTGAAGGTGGGACTTGATTATCTCACACTTTCCCGTTCCTCAGGAACTCTTTCAGGCGGTGAGAGTCAGAGAATACGGCTTGCAACCCAAATAGGAAGTGCACTCACGGGAGTGCTGTATGTTCTGGATGAGCCCAGCATCGGACTTCATCAGAGAGACAATGACAAGCTTATTGAAACGCTTAAGAATCTCCGCGACCTCGGAAACACCCTCATAGTTGTTGAACACGATGAGGACACAATGAAAAATGCGGATTTCATTGTTGATATCGGCCCCGGTGCCGGTATTCACGGCGGTGAAATCGTTGCAACGGGAAGCCTTGAGGACATAAAAAAATGCCACCGTTCAATTACGGGGCAATATCTCACAGGTGAAAAGAAAATTGAAATTCCCGAAAGCAGAAGAAAGGGTAACGGTAAAGCACTTAAAATATTCGGTGCCGCACAGAATAATCTCAAGGATATTGATGTTGTTTTCCCCCTTGGGAAATTTATTGCGGTTACAGGTGTTTCAGGCTCGGGAAAATCCTCCCTTATAAATGAAATTCTCTATAAACAGCTTGCAAACGAGCTTAACGGTGCAAAAAAATTCCCCGGAAAAAACAGGGGCTTTGAGGGAATAGAAAATCTCGATAAGGTGATTGATATTGACCAATCACCAATAGGAAGAACTCCGAGAAGCAATCCTGCCACATATACGGGGGCTTTCACCGATATAAGAAAGCTGTTTTCCGAGACCACGGATGCAAAAATCAAGGGTTATGCACCGGGACGCTTTTCCTTTAATGTGTCGGGCGGCAGATGTGAAGCCTGCTCGGGAGACGGTATTGTAAAAATTGAAATGCACTTCCTTGCAGACGTTTATGTTCCCTGTGAGGTCTGTAAGGGTGCGAGATATAACCGCGAAACCCTTGAGGTTAAATATAAGGGTAAAAATATCAGTGAGGTGCTTGATATGACCGTCGAGGAGGGACTGCGCTTCTTTGAAAATCAGCCTGCAATAAGAAGAAAGCTTCAGACTCTTTTTGATGTGGGACTGGGATATATAAGCATCGGTCAGCCTGCAACACAGCTTTCGGGCGGTGAGGCACAGCGAGTTAAGCTTGCAACAGAGCTGTCGAGAAGACCGAGCGGAAAAACAATGTATATTCTTGATGAGCCCACCACGGGACTTCACACTGCAGATGTTCATAAGCTTATTGAGGTTCTTCAGAAGCTTGTGGATACGGGCAATACGGTTATTGTAATTGAACACAATCTTGATGTTATAAAATGTGCCGACCATATAATTGATCTGGGCCCCGAGGGCGGCTTCAGAGGCGGAGAAATTGTGGCTGAGGGCACCCCCGAGGAAATAGCCGCCTGTAAGGAAAGCTTTACGGGGCACTATCTTAAAAAGCTTCTCGGTTAATTCGTATGAAAGAGGGTAACGAATATGTTAAAAAAAATAATTCTTTCACCGAAAATGTGTATTGGTGTTCTGTTTTCTGCGTTTGTATACGGACTTGTGCTTCCTTTTATGTGGGGAAATAATCCTGCACTTCCCACAGGCACGCTGTCCTTGCTTTGTGAGGACAGAAAGCTGTGGTTTCTTCTCTGGGGCGTGCTTATGAGCGGAAGCGTTATTATGAATACACAGTACTTATATAAGAAATATGAATATAAAAACCGTTTTCTCAATGCCTTATGTGTTCTCGCATTTATCAGTATGATAGGCGTTACCGTCACTCTCGGACACAGTATTGAGGATTGGAATCTGAAGCGCATAATACATTGGGTTATGACAGGTATGTTTATTGTATTCACGCTTTTGCCCATTGCCTTGTTTTTTATTCTGAACATAAAAAATCGGAAAGAATTTATCTTTCCGACCGTTTGTGTGTTCGCGATATTTCTGACCTTTGTTGCAATTTTTGTTCTGGTAGGAAAAAGTGCATTGATGGAAATGATTCCTCTTGCGCTTCTTCAGATTTTTCTGTTTTATGTAAATTTTGTAAAAAAAGTCCCGAAGGATGAAAAGGCATATTCTGTTATCTGATTTTTCCCTTCAATGTGGGCTCTAAAATGTCTGAGGCATAGCGGAACAGAGGGATTATTCTGTCTGTAATTTTCTTGTTGCCCACCATACTTTCAAAGCCTGCGGCAAGAGACATTGCTATTGAGTTTATATCGGGATCGCTTGACGGCTTCATTTTTACCCTGCCGTTTCGCTCAAATCTGATTTTCAGCTTTCTGTTTGCTATGGTTTCAATGGGGCGGACCTGAATAAACAAAGTGTCCTCACTGTACCACTGTGCAGTGGAGCAGACCTTATAATCAATATTCCCCAGCCTCATATTTCCGTAACGGTATTTTCCGTCCAGTCCCACGGGAATTGTGTTTCTTTCCTTTCCCTCGCTCCAGCTGAGCTCAAATTCTCTTTCATTAAAATCAAGAACCATTCTGTCGATGTTTCCTGCCTTGTCGGTTGTCATATATGTAACTGCAAGGGGGAGCATACTCATGGGGAAACCTATAAGGTTCAGTAAAATCTTTTTTCTGAAACGGATCTCCTTGCCGTCTATGAGCTTTTCCGTGAGAGAATATGTTTTCGGCGGAGTTTTTTCAACTGCTGAAGAGGAAAGCTTTTTCTTAAGAACAGGGAAGAATTCACTTTCTTCCTGTGCTTTTTCCATAAATGCCGCGGGAAAATATTTCCATAAAAGATTTCTCGCTTCCTGTTCAAGCGTAATTGCGGATGTTACAACAAGAACAGCATCATAGTCCTCAAAAACAATGCCGAACTGTGAAAACATTCCGTCGGCTCTGTATGCATTCACACCGTCGCATCTCCACAGGCAATAGCCATAGCCCACACTTGCATCCGCATCAAATTCTCTTGAGGTGTCTGTCTGTGCCTTTGATGCATTTTCAACCCATTCCTCTGAAAGTATGCGTTTGCCGTTGAAGATACCGCCCTGTGAGTATGTGAGCATAATTTTTGCGAGGTCCTCGGTTTTCAGATACAGTCCCCAACCGCCTGCTTCTATGCCGTCGCTGTCGGTTTCCCAGAAGGGATACTCAATTCCCAGCGGCTCAAAGAGTCTGGGACGAAGAAAATCTCTGACACAAAGTCCTGTTTTTCTTTTAATAATGGCGGATAGAAGGTAGATGTTTTCGTTTATGTAGCGGTATTCCTTTCCCGGCTCATTATACCAAGGGGAAGAGAAATAGTGCTCTATCCAGTTGACCTTGCTTTTATCGGCAAATACACTGGGATCCTTGCCGCTTGTCATGGTGATAAGATGTCTAACGGTAAGATTATCAAGCCTTTCGTCCTTGATTTTTGCCGTATAGTCGGGGAAAATATCCCGAACCCTGTCTGAAAGGGAGAGATAGCCTTCCTGTTGGGCAATGCCTATAGCTGTGGCAGTTACGGTTTTGCTGACGGAATACATAGCGTGAGGTCTGTTCTCGGTGAAGGGGGCTCTGAAGCATTCAGCCGCAACCTTGCCGTGTCTTAAAATCATAAAGGAATGATACTCGAGACCTGATTTTTCTATGTCCTCAAGAAAACGGTATAACACCTCTGATGAAACGCCGACTTCCTCGGGGTGACGGGCTCTCGGAATTCTTATATTGTTTTCCACAAAAACACATCCTTTTTTTGCAAAATATCTCATAATTTGATTTTATTCTCACTCTTATACGGTTTTTATATATAATTGTTAATTTTTTGTTAGCAAAGGGAGGAATTATGGCTCGGTCTATTGAAAGCGTAATACCAAAGGAGCTTGACGGGGAAAAGCTTATTGTTTTTCTTCGCGGTCATCTTAAAATATCCGCAAGGCTTCTGCCGAAGCTGAAAAACTCACCCGACGGACTTCTTCGCAACGGTGAGCATATAAGAACCGTTGACAAAGTTCACGAGGGGGACAGAATAACCGTCACCTTTCCACAAGAGGAATGTCTCATTTCTCCCAGTGATACAACGGGGCTTGATATAGTTTATGAGGATGATGATATTCTTATCATAAATAAAAGCGGTGATATTGCCATGCACCCCACTCACAATCATCAGGGGGACACGCTTGCCAATAAAATATCCGCCTATTTTAAAGAGAATCATAAAAGTGCGGTGTTTCGTGCTGTGGGAAGGCTGGATAAATGCACATCGGGGCTTGTGATTATTGCCCTCAATGCCCACTGTGCCAATATCCTTTCCGAAAATGTGTATAAAGAATATCTTGCTCTTGTGGGCGGAGCATATTCGGGCAAGGGAACTATAAACAAGCCTATAATCCGTCCCGATCCCATGAAAACATACCGTTGGATAGGAGATGGCGGAGAATATGCCGTAACCCATTGGGAATGTGTTAAGTCTGACGGCAAAAGGAGTCTTCTTAGAATTCACCTTGAAACAGGCAGAACTCATCAGATAAGAGTGCATTTTGCAAGCGAGGGAACAGCCCTTATAGGTGACGATATGTACGGCTCGAAGGATTTTTGTGTACCTCGTGCGGCACTTCACTGTGCAAGGCTGTCATTTTTGCATCCCGTCACTAAAGAGCCTATGAGCTTTGAAGCACCGCTTCCCGAGGATATGAAAAGTGTTGCAGAAAATATTGTGTGAATATGTTATTGATATAACAATGTTAATATATTGTTCATAATAATGTTAAGAAATGTGTATATTTTTTCTTTTTTTAGGACACATTTCAGTCGTATTATTAACGGGAATTAAATTTACGGAGTGATATATTATGGCTAAAGTAATAATTCCCGCAGTAACAGTATTAATGACAGCAGGTGTTGTGAGTTCATTCGGTGTTATGGTTAAAAAGGTTACCCCTATTTTTGCAACAGTAAGAAAATAAAAGCATATATAATGAGAAAAATCGGTCTCGGTTACTGAAAAAGTAAGCGGGACCGTATTTTTGTTTAAATATCAATTCTTGCAATTTTGCCCCAAGGGGGAGTGACCTCATTGTTGTTGATAACCCAGAGAACAGGAATACCCATTGAAAGCTTTTCCTGAGGAAAGGGTGCATAGCCGTCGGTGAGGATGATTATGCTCACAGGTGGCTCGTCTGACATATATTTATGCACATATTCGAAAATAATCTGAAAATCTGTTCCGCCGCCGCCATAGGGACGGATGATTTTCAGCTCATTTTCGTCGGAAAAGGGCTTCGGCTCAAAAATTTCTGCATCAAAAAAGCCGAGCCATCCTTTAAGCTTTCCGTCAAACTGATCTATTGCACCTTTTATTTCGGAATAGGCGGCTTTTATCATATCATCGGATACGGAGCCTGATGTGTCTATCATAAACAGAATATTGTGAATAATCTCGGATGTGTCATTGAAATCGGGGAGGAAAAAGGGAGAATCGGAAAATCTTTTGTCGGGTGGGGAGAATGAGTAATCGGAAATCTCCTCCTGAACGAAGTCGTTGAGAATAATTCTCCAGTCAAGCTGAGGGGCGGTAAGCTCCTTCAATATTCTTGCCGCACAGGCGGGGAGAAGTCCTCTTGTGTTTGAGGGATCTCTCACTGAAATTGCCCGTGCCGCATCAACGCATCTTTTTACCCACACGTCCCGCAGTGTGTCATCCTCCTCAAATGTATCCCATTTTGAGTGATCGTCCCAAGTGCCTTTTATATCAGTCCCTTGCAGTTCTTCCTTTTTTGCTCTGCCTCGGGCGTTGCCTGTACCCCCGTCACCGTCATTGCTGCCGTCACCGTCAGAGCCTTTTATGTTATTTGTGCTGTTTTTATTCTTCTTTTTACGGTGTTTTTTGGAAAGCATATCGTAAACCTCCTCTGCGGTATATTCATAGCCCTCTTTTCCGTCAGGTGCAAGATGCATGGAGGCTCCGTATTTTTTCAGTGTTATTGAATTCATATCCATATGGTTCGATTTGAGGATGTTGGAATTAACAACAATATCGCAAGCGATGTTGAAAGCATCATGCTCTCTTGTGCCCTCTCTTGCAAGATGCCTCAATGCCACATGGAGAATTTCGTGCATCATAACAAAATCCAGCTCATTGTCACTGAGCCCATCAAGAAATTTTGTGCCGAAAATTATCTTTTTGCCGTCGGTACAGGCGGTCGAGATGCTTTCATCAACGGCAAAAAGCATATGCATCAGAAGAAGTCCGTAAAAACCGTTGGAATTGAGAATTCGCATTCTTGACATAAGAAGCCGTCTCATAAACTGTTTTTTCTTGTCCTCAGATAATACCATTAAGCAGTTTTCCTTTCGTCATAAGCCATCTTTGAAACGCGGGAACGTTCATAAGTTTTTTCTTATAGTCAGGCTCAAGATACATATAGTCCTTAAGAAGAAGTGCTGAAAAATCGGGCGGCAGACTGTCCGCATATTCTATGGAATTCGAAATTTTCTGAAGCTCATCCTGATGCTCTCGGGCATATGCCGTCATAGATGCGGTCAATGCATACAGAGTATCGGTGCCCGTGGGTACGGGAGGGTTTTTACCGTTAAAAATATCTTCAATGTCGGGAAGCTTATTGAAAACCTTATTCCATGAACGGAATTCCACTGCAATTCCCGTGCCCACAAGTCCTGCAATGAGATTATAGACACCGTCAATGTCATCGTCCACATTACATAGAATATTACTTACCATTTCCCATGAACGCGGAGTGGGGAAGGCAAGGTCATCCGATGATGAATCAAAAACTGAGAGATAGTCCTGTCTGAAGGATAAAAAGCCTGTAACCTTGGGGTGAATTGCTTTTTTTACTGCCCACTGCTTCCATGAGTCGAGGCTTATTTTTGCTTCAAAATGAAGAAGTCTGTTTGAAAGTGCCTTGGGCATTTTATATGCCACGGACTTGTCTGTTACGCGGTTACCGGCGGCAATAATAATGCAGTTTTCGGGAAGACGGTGCTCACCCACAACTCTGTCGAGGGTAATCTGATATGCCGCCGCCTGAACAGACTGGGGAGCGGCTGAAATTTCATCAAGAAAAAGAATGTTTACAACATCGTCGCTTTCATCCATCTGAAAAATCTGAGGCTTAAGCCACACGGCAAGTGTCCTGTCTTCATTTGCCGTGGGAATACCTCTCAGGTCAATGGGATTGAAAAGCAGAAGTCTGACATCGGTTATATGTACTTTTTTGCCTGTGTTTATCTCAATTGCCTGTCCCAACTGTCTTATTGCCTGTGATTTTCCCACACCGGGCGGGCCCCAGAGCATTACAGAGGGAAAAACCTTAACAGGAATATTATTGTTTATAAGCTTGCAGTAGGATTTTGTGAGAATAGAGGTAATCTCTCCGATATTGAGTGAGGGAATGTTTGAATTACTGATGTTCATTATATTTCACAATTCCTTTCAGTGATTTTTTTTCTTCATAGAAAAAGAGCTCGAAGCTCGGGGGAGGCGGCAAGGGAAGCTTTATTAAGTGGTAATAACGAAAATATGCGGGATAACGAAGCTTATCATATGATGCTTTTCTCATTCTGTAGGGGGAGGACAGCACCGCTTCCATGCTTTTGAGCTTTTCCTTTTTCATTTCCTCTATAAGAAATTCAATATAGCTTGTGTACTGAGGGCTACTTTTGGGATATCGAAGGGGGATAAAAGGTGTTGCAAAAAGTGACTGTATTTTGCTTATGTGTCTTATGGTTCCGATGTTTCTGATGCTCATTTGTTGTTTTTCACTCCTAATTCCTTATCAATTTTTTCAAGCTTTCTCTTAAGAGAAATAATTTCATCGGCATAGCTTTCGTCCTTTGAGAGATATTCCTTCAATGCTGTGTGTTTTTCGGAATACTGTCTTAGTGCATCATTAAGCTTTTTGATATGCTCGTTCATATTATCGAGGAAATTGTCAATTCTCTTAAGTCCGCCCAATTCTGTGTCACCCAGTTCAACATAATAGCTGTTGCTTCTTTTAAGATAAATAAAGGGCTTTTCCTTTGTCATATTTGTGGGGAGAATTATGCTGAAGCCCTGATATTTTGTAAGCTCTCTTTCACTGTGAGACAGGAGGTTGTCGGATACAGCACCGAAAAGCGTTTCTCGCAGTTCACGGCGTTCCTCTTTTGAAAGCTCCTTTTTGTTTTTCTTATAGAAGACCATATCTGCCTTTGCATTCTTTATAAGCTCTTTCTGACGGGAGATAACGGAAGGCATTTCAAGAATATCCTGCTGTGCTTTAAGACGGTCATCTACAGCCTTTTTCTGCAGTGAGGAAAGTCTGGAAATTTCGTTTGCAATTTCAATTCTTTCTTTCATAAGGGGATTGCCAACGGCAAGAGCCTTGACCTCGGCATAGTCCAGAACGGTGCTTTCGATGTCCGAGCTGCTTCGCTCGGTCAATGAACCGGAAAGAAGGCTTGAAATAAATCTCTGTTTTGTTTCAAGAAGCTGCCACGAATAAGCATCAAAGCTGCCCTTTGTTATATAGCGGTAGATATAAACCTTTTTGTTTTCGTTGCCCTGACGGATAATTCTGCCCTCTCTCTGCTTCATGTCGGCAGGTCTCCACGGAACATCAAGGTGGTGAATTGCAATAAGCTTGTTCTGAACATTAACTCCAAGTCCCAGCTTGAAGGTTGAGCCGAAAAGAATTCTTATTTCACCCTTCTGCATTCTGTTGAAAAGCTGTTCTCTTTTCTTTTCGGTGTCGGCATCGTGAATGAAGGCAATATGCTCCCTTCTGACACCTTTTTCAATCAGAAGTCTCTCGGTTTCGTGATACATATTGAAGGCGGCTTTCGGGGTTGATGTATCACAGAAAATAAGCTGTGTACTGCTTTCGTTTTCGGTTTTATGATAAATGAATGCTGCATTATCCGAGCATTTTTCTGCCTTTGAATTGGGGCTGAACGGTGCATCCTTTATTACATGTCGAATGTCAAGGGCGGCTTTTCTGCCGTCTGTGGTGATGTAAAGAAGATTATCCTCTGCGGGTGAAACCAAGGAGCTTCTTACCGCATCCGCACGCTCTGAAAGCACCTGTATATAGTCGGAAAGCTCCTGTGTTTTTTCAATAACCACATCCGTATAGCCGTCAAAATCGGGTATGTCGTTGGTTTTGTCCGCCGTGTGAAAATCTGCAATGTTTGACAGCAGGGAAGTAAGCTCGGGAAGATTATGAAAACGTGTAAAGCGGCTTGCAAGGCGGTAGGAGTTTGTGTCCACATCAATTTCAAAATCCGTAACCTTTTCGGCAAACATACCAACCCAGCTGTCAAAGGTGTTAAGGTCAAGCAGTGTCAGCTCACTGTTCTGAAGATATTTCTGTATCACAAAAGCATCGGTAATGGAATTGGTTATGGGAGTTCCCGTTGCCATAATGACCCCGCCGCCGTTTTTCTGCACAATACGGACCTTCTGAAGCATATCACGGCATTTTTCTGAGCCTGTGTTTGAAATACCAAGCACTCTTGTTATCTGTGTATCAATGGGAATATTTTTGAAATTGTGTGCTTCATCAACGAAAAGTCTGTCAACTGACAGCTCGTCAAAGGTAATTGAATTATTAAGTCTCACCTGTGACTGAAGCTCCTTGAGCTCTTCTTCGGCTTTTTCAATCTGCTTCAGAAGTCTTGAGGTGGGATGCTTTTTTGCTTCCTTTATTGCATAAAGATTTCTGATTTCTGCTTCAAGCTCTGCTATTTCGGAGTCCTTTGATACATTTATGAGAGAAAAACAGCTGTATGCCATGATAACCGCATCAAAATCATTGTCGCGGATGCATTTCAGAACATCATTTCTTTTTGCAGGTGTGAAGTCCTTGGGGGCAACCGTTAAAATCTTTGCATCGGGATAAAGGTAGCTGAACATTTCCTTCCACTGTCCCACAATGTTATTGGGTACAACATAAAGGTTCTTTTCGGAAAGTTTCATTCTGCGAAGCTCCATGCCTGCCGCCGCCATAATATATGTTTTTCCGCTTCCCACATCGTGAGCAAGAAGTGTATTGGGAGTGAAAATAATTCTTGCGGAGGCATTTTTCTGATAGGGATAAAAGGAAACGGCTTTGTTCATTCCGGGGAATGTGAGAAATGAGCCGTCGAACAAACGCTTTCTTATACAACCGAAGTTATCTTCTATAATTCTTTCAATTCTTTCCCGTCTTTTTTCATCCTCCCATATCCATTCACGGAACATCTCTGTCATATACTGCTGCTTCTCGGCGGCAAGAAGGGTTTCTTCGCGGTTAATCTCTCTTTTTTTGCCCGAGGGGCTTGTGAGGGATTTGACCTCATCCGTAACCGTTATGGTTTTCATATTGAGAGTTTTTTCAAGAATATGAAGAGCAGGAACTCTTTTTGTTCCGTATGTGTGGGTAGCGTCAAAGCTGTGCTTGAAATAATAGTCGTTTTTCTGCGGGAGCTCCCAGCTGCCTGTTGTTTCATCGTGAAGTGTGCCTTTGTATATTTTTTTTGAAATACCGAGCCGCTCGTTTACAAAGGCGTCTATTATGTCAACGGGGATAAAAGGGGAGCCGAGAGTGACATATATTTCCTCAGCCGCGGCACTTTTGGGCATAAATCTTTTAAGTGCCTTAATATTTTCGGAGAAAAAGCCTGAATACTTTTTGTTCGCTTCTCTTGCAATTTTCAGCTTTCTTCTGAGATTTCCCGAAAGGTATTCCTCGGTAGTCTCAAAGCCCTTATAGAAGCATTCATCCCACTTTTCGGGGTTTTGGAAAATTGAGCCCTTAAGTGCTGATATAACGGTTTTCATATCCTCGCCCGTGACAGTGCTTATATATTCAATGTCCACTTTTCCGAGATTTGTAAGAGAGAGAATAAGTCCGTCGGGAATATTTTCGGCATAAACGCCCTTGCAGGACTCATCATCAGCAAATGCATTTTCCCAGTCAAGTGGTAAATCACAGGCGGTTATCTCACTGACTCGTTCTTTTTCGGCTTGCTCTTTTTTGCGCTTTTCTTCGTTTTCCTGTCTTCTTTCTTCTTCTTTCGCGGCTTTCCTCTCAGCCTGTTCAATTTCGTAGATTTCCCGCTCTATACGAAATATTTTTATAAGATTGATATTAACACGGTCGGAGCATTCCTTTATACTCAGTGTCCTGTCCGAATTGATTTTCTCAATCATTTTCTCAGTTTCATAAAGCTCTCTGTTCAGCTGCTCTAATCTGTCCATCATAAATCCCTCCGAAACGGTATTTTTTGTTTTAGTGTAACACATAGGATGGGACAAAAATGGAAGAGGGAGGGATTTTTAATTCGGAATTCGGATTTCGGAATTCGGAGGCTTTGCGAGGTCGGAGGTCGGGTGCTTCGCAAGGTCGGATGTCGGAAGTCGGATGTCGGAAGTCGGAGGTCGGATTTCAGTGACAGTCCTATACAAATGCAATCAAATTTCAGCAATGTGCCGGAGGCACGAGCGTTCATAGAGCGAAGCGGAAAAGACACGAAGTGTCTTCCTCAATTTTGCATTTTGCAATTTTTTGTAAACAAAAATCCCGAGCGGAAAATTCACCGCACAGGATTACTTTTTATTGAGAAAAATTACAAATCTTCAATAAAAGTCCGATTTCAGTCTTCTCCGACATCCGACTTCCGACATAAAAAACCGCTCCCTTGAAAAAGGAAGCGATTTTCGATAATTGATATTTACTTCTGTGGGAATTTCTCCGAAATCCGAATTATCAATACATTCCTCCGCCCTGTGCACCTGCCATTGCGGCTGCTGCTGCAGCTTCTGCTGCGGGATCGGGCTTATCTGTTACGAGAGACTCTGTTGTGAGAACCATAGCGGCAACAGATGCGGCATTCTGGAGAGCA
>JAZNRX010000139.1:0-8828 GCA_045590915.1 Acutalibacteraceae bacterium
TCAGAAAAAAGATTATTCTGAAGAGTTACCGCAATCCATTGGTGCTCTCGGAATTGCTTTATTTCTTCTGTTTTTTGGCATGTGGATTGCAAAAGGGACCGGCGCTATGCATAACTACGTTGAAAATTTAATATTACTTAATGAAAAAATTGATAATAGCAAAATATATACTATATTGATTGGCTTTTTTATATCATTTCTTAATATTACATCTATATGCATTTACGTAATTATGACCATTGATTATATTTATATGTCTGCTATTGTAAGACTAAAGCAAGTTAAAACTAAGGATAATGATACCCCCAATAATAAACACACAAAGATATTAGTGTTAGTTTGCATAGTTGCAGTTTCTGGTGTCATAATTTGGATTTTTTCCTTATTGTTCAAATTTTTAAACTTGCTCTAATAGTGAAATAAAATTTTTGTACAACTGTACTTTTTCATTCATAAACGTTATTGATATGTTTTCGTTTGATTTTCTTATATCAAAAACTCCCCTTAAATACAACCATAGGTTGCAGGTTCGATTCCCGTCACCAGCTCCATAAAAACCGCGTGTTCACAAAACAAGCGAACTGCCCCAATTAGTACGAACAGTACTAATTGGGGCAGTTCAAATTTAATTATAGGTTTTGTTTATATATTTCATCAAAAGCCTTTTACTGTAAAGACAATAACTTCTGTTGCAGATTTATCGTCACGTTCATCAGTCATTATTGTGATGATGCTTCCGTCAGAGAGTAATGCTGAATTACAGAACCAAGGATAATTTGTGCTGAATAAATTATCATCAGAAAATAGTGTAACATATTTACCATCATTATCCCAAAGAATAACATCTCTCATATTACCGTCAAAGCCGATATATCCATTTTTGCTCTTTGCCATAAATGTAACGCTACCAAGACCTTCGCCATTTTCATCGCACAATACCTTCTGCAATTTACCGTCTGTATTATAAACGAAGACTTTGTGTCCGCTTTCATCTGCGGCGCTTGCGCATACATAAATGTTATCTTCATCAACATTAATATGCATAATTGTATCAACTTCTGCGAATTTCATAGGAGTAGAAGTGTATGTGCCATCTTTGAAAGTAACCTTGTTGCATTCGTTCGATGTGAAGAAGTCAACACCCCATTTTCCTGATGGGTGCATTGCAAGATTATCAATATCTTCGTAAGTTGTTGCAACTTTGTCATTTTTGAGGCAGATGATATCATTCATTGAACCGCTCAACCAGAGAGTTCCATCACTTGTCGCCTCAATGCTATCATAGTCATCCTCGGGCAAGTCTATTTTTTCAACAAATGCCAATGAACCATCTGTTAATGCACATTTTTTCAATTCTCCGTCAACAAGAAGATAAACATTGTTACCTACTGCTGCAACAGAATGGTTAAATGTTTCAAATGTTGAAATATATTCATCTGGTTTGATCCACTGTGACTGTATCTTTAATGAACCCACTGTAACACCTTTGTTTTCTGCAAAGAACGGTGTTCCTTCCCATTCCCAAGGTCCGTCTTCATTACCGGTATCTTCAAGTGAAATTGTAAGACCTTTTAAAAGATCAGCAATTCGAGTATCAGCAGTATCTTCAGCATCAAATTTAACAGTTACTGTTGCGCCGGCATTCTCAACTCGATTAAAGTACATTAATGTATCATCTTTTTCATATTTAAGTAAATCAACTCCACCGATTTCAACAGTTTCATACTTGTTATTTACAGCGTATTCGTACTGATCAAAGCCGTAATACACAAGATCTTCACGGAAATCATAAGGCTCATCAATTGAAACAGTAATTTCTGCATTTACCAGGTAATATTCGGAATCCTCGGGGTTAGGTATCTGAAGAAGAACATGGCAGTATTCTTCCTCATTTCTTGTTTCTTCATCATAATAATTCCACACAGTATTATCATAATCTAAAGAGAACAATGATGTTGTAATAGCTGCGTCAGAGTTTCCTGAGGATTGTTCCTGTTTATCAGGTTTTTCAGGGGTATCAGGGTTATCGTTACCGCCACAAGCTGATAATGAAATCAGCATTACCAAGCTAAGAATTATGGCTAAATATTTTTTCATAATAATATACTCCCATCTTTTAAGATTTTTTCACATATAAAATAATATTACTCGTTTAACCCTTATTGTTTTGTTTAGGTTTTGGTGTTTTATCAAGCTTTTTATACAGGAAATTATCATAACTGTTTGTTACAACAAAGCTTCCCGGACGGGTATATACGGTTGCATTTTTCTGCATTCTTACGGACTTATTTTTTGATGCTATGGCAAAGATTATTATAAAACCTGCAATCATACCTGCCACTATACATGCAACAATTACTTTGGCGGTGTTTTTGGTTCGGTCAACCAAACCATCACCGGTTGCGTATATTTCTTCATCCGGTAAAACTACTGCCTCTCCGGAATCTAACAAATACTCAGCAACCTCATAATAATCTTCTATTCCTCCAAAATAGCTTTCATTTGAGTCATAAGCATCTTGTAGTTTTGCAATTTCATCTGCACCAAATTGTAACTTCGCATCATCAGTTATATAGTAATAATACATTTTATCTTCGATATCGTGGATTAACACTAAGCCATTTTCATTATCGGTATATGTATCATAAAGGTTTAATGCATAACTTTCAGATGCATCTTCCGTTGTAATGCAAAACATAACACAACAGTCGTATTCATATTCAATCTGACCGGCAATACTTTCTAACTCCTGAATTTCACTATAGGATAACGAATTGCTATAGTCTAAAACGTATTGTTCAGTATATGCTGAAACAGATGTTGATAAGAAAGCACAAAACGCAATAACAAGCGGAATCGTTAGTATTCTTTTAATCATATTCAGCACCTCCTTAAAGCCATCCAAGCAGGTACGATAATCCACAAAAAACTGCACTTAACCCTGCTCCAAGTAATAAGGATGCTATCACAACAGCTTTTTTATCTGTTGGAAGATTGCCTACAAACTTTCCACTCTGGCCATTCATTGCAAAGGTGTATTTATTACCGTTCCATGATGTATTGAGAATCCACACAGGATAAAGAGCGTATTTGTAAAAACCGTTTGTTATATTCATATTTACAATACGAGAATCAATAAAGTTATATCCTTTAACAGTTTCTTCCAAAGCATCACCTGCACTGGTTCTGATTCTTTCGTTGGCTCTGTTCATACTCTGTTCTACGGTAACATCATATTTATCTGCAAGATACCCCGCAAGATAGGCTGTGTTGAAATCAACAGCTTGCGACAAATCAAAAGGCTCAACCGATTCCATAAGGTCATCGGGCATTTTTGTTGAACCGTCAACAGGGACATTATCAAAGCTTATGTTGCCGCTTCTGTAAACCTCATAATATGAGGTTTCTTTATAATTGTAATTGTTGTCAGACCATACTTTTTCCTTAGCTGCTTTAAAGTTTGCATTCGCAAATGTATCACAGGTAAAAAGCCAATGAGGAACATAAACACCTTTTATTTCATCTATCCTGTTATCGGAAAGGAATGCCTTCGGAACAAACTTTTTATCAGCAAGGTGTTTTTTAAATGCTTCTTTAGCAGCCTTTTTATCCAATTTAAAAGGAATTACTAAATCAGGACGAAGAGCACCTGAAAATTGACCTTTCATCACAACAGGATTATCACAGTACGGACATTTTGAAGCACCTGTTGTACTATCTGCAATAATCTCACCGCCGCAGGATTGACAAGAATATACATTCATACCATCCGTCTCTCCTGTTGACCATTGATTGTCTTGTGCTGACCAGTTAATTGAATCGGTGTCTTCAACTTGTTCCTGTTGCAACTGATTTATTTCAAATTCAGTTTCACAAAATGGGCACTTAAGTTTCTGTGCACCAACATCGAATTGTACGCCACCGCCACAACAAGGACATTTTTGTTCAGCAATTGTCGGCATTATGAATCATCTCCTTTTTCATAAATTTCATCCATCACAGCAATCTGTTTTTTCGAGTCAAAGACCATACCGTCTTTATCCCGTACAATCATTACATTTTTTACATAATAAGTGATTCCGATTATTGCTAATGCCAATATGATAATTACTGCAATTATGAGTTTATTTTTCATTATTTAACCTCGTGGTGTACCACAAGCTATGCAAAATCTTCCGCCTTCATTTGTTGTATTACATGAATGACATACCCAGGCCTGTGATACAGGTGCTTGCTGTTGAACGGGCTGAGTATACGCCGGTTGCTGATTATAACCCTGATTCATTGGTTGGTTGTAACCATTATTCATAGGTTGGTTGAACCCATTGTTCATAGGTTGATTATAACCGTTATTCATAGGCTGATTATAACCATTGTTCATGGGTTGGTTGTAACCGTTATTCATTGGCTGATTATAACCATTATTCATTGGTTGATTAAAGCCATTATTCATTGGTTGATTAAAGCCATTATTCATTGGCTGATTATAACCGTTATTCATTCCTGCATTACCGTTTTGTGTAAGGTTGTTTATAACCTGCTGTGCAGTCTGCTGATAGCGGTTATATTCCATTGTGCCCATACCCTCAACATCGCTGTCATTGAGTCTTGCAGTAATTTCGTCGAAATAAGGATTGTTTACCTTGATATCAATGTAGAAATCATAAGTAAACTTGTATCTCGGCGGATTGTAGCTTACTCTTTCTCCGTCTTTGCCCTGTGTGTAAATTTCTTCACGGTCTTCATCAACTCTGAGATTACAGCCCGTAACACTTGAAAGCGGAATAACATCAGGATTTTCATCACTCCAGCTTCCGGGATTACGCCGTGAAACAACAAAGCTCTGCTTCATCGGGTCGATATAGATTTTATCATCTTCACCAAAGGTGAACATCGGTGAAAAGCCTGCAAGAGCCTGCTTGTTCTGCTCTCTGTATGCAAGTTGCTGTTTGATTTCGTCAACGGTTGAGCTTCTTCTTTCACTGAAGAAAGGTGAAAGTTTCTTTGCACAATCCTTACACATGTTTCCGTCTTCAAGTTTTCTGTTTCCTAAAAGACCTATTTTTTCACCACATATATCACAATATTTCTTATCAAAAAGTCCCATTATATTTCCCTCCAATATTTATTTAGCATCGTTAGAATCGAAAACATCACCGCACTCAGGGCAGAATTTTGGCGGATTGTGCGGATCATCAGGTTTCCAGCCACATTTATCGCATTGGTAAAGTGGTGCCCCTGCAGGTTTTTGACTTCCACAGTTCTGACAGAATTTACCTTTATTAACTGCACCGCAAGAACAAGTCCAGCCCTCGTCAGCAGGTTTCGGAGAACCGCATTCAGGACAGAATTTACCGTTTACAGTTGCACCGCAAGAGCATCTCCAGCTATCAGCAACCGGTTTGGGTTCAGGTTTCTTGCTGCCACAATTAGGACAAAAGTTTCCTGAAACTGTGTTACCGCAGGAACACTGCCAGCCGTTTTGTACGGGTGGTTGCTGTTGAGGCTGTTGTTGAGGCTGTTGTTGTCCCATTGCAAAAAGGTTCTGCGCATTCATACCGCCGCCTGAATTCATTGCCATACCCATACCCATAAAACCAGTCATAGCACCTGCTTCATTTTTAGCTGCATCTTGCATAGCCTGAGCCTGAGCACCAACGAGTGTTGCTGCAGCCATGGTTGGATCACGCATAACGGCATTTCTCTGAAGTTGTTTAATCAAATCCTCGTCTTCTTTTGGAGCTGTTATGGAGTTGATTGCTACTGACACAACGGAAAGTCCACGAAGATTCACCCATTTTTCGGTAAGCACCTCATTCATCGCATCGGAAAGCTCCATTGTGTGTCCCGGTAAAGCACTGTAGCGAATTCCCATGTCGGAAATCTTTGCAAATGCAGGTTGAAGTGCATTTAAGAATTCTGACTTTAATTGACCGTCAATCTCTTCTCTTGCGTATTCTCTTTCAACATTACCGCATACATTTGTGTAGAACAAAATCGGGTCACTGATTTTATAAGAATATGTACCGTTGCAACGAACAGAAATATCAATATCCAATCCTATATTTCTGTCAACGACTCTGAATGGTACAGGATTAGGTGTGCCAAACATATTACCAATAAGTTCTTTTGTGTTAAAATAATAAACTCTCTGATCCTTACCGGTATCTCCGCCGTAAGTAAAACGCTTTCCGACAGCCTTAAATGATTCTTTTATGCTGTCGCCAAGTTTTCCTGAAAAAACACTTGGTTCTGTTGAAGAATCATAAGTAAATTCACCCGGCTCTGCACAAATTTCAACAATTTTGCCTTGCTCAACAATAATCATACATTGACCATCAGCAACTGCTATACCGGAACCGTTTGAAATAATATTGTCGTTACCTTTTGTGTTCGAGGAACGTCCGCCAACGCGTTTTGTACCCTTAACAACCATTACATCTTTATCAATAGCATCGCAATAGAAAAACTCTTTCCATTGGTCAGCAAGA
Organism: Acutalibacteraceae bacterium; assembly: GCA_045590915.1. Lineage (GTDB taxonomy): Bacteria > Bacillota > Clostridia > Oscillospirales > Acutalibacteraceae > RUG806. Next base: position 6,492 of record JAZNRX010000139.1, read on the forward strand.
ACACCGCCGAGTGCTCCTACACCTGCTTTAATAAGTCCCATATCAATTTACTCCCTTCAATTAATCATTTATTTTTTTGCACAGTCTTTACAACATAGGCCACCTTGAAGGTCCACTCCGTATACTGTGCATTCTTCACAAACCATATTCCCACAAATTTCACATTTGTTCAATTCAAGCCGCACCTCATTGTTAGCACGTTCATAAGCGTTTCCGTGATCATTTGCGTAAATAATCGCTCTTGCTTCTCGTTCATCATCGCTTAAAAACTTTTTATCCTTGAAGCCTGAAACAAATTCATGAACTTCTGTTTTAATAGGTTTACCACAACAATCGCAGTAAAATTCAAATTCGAACTGCTTAATTGTTGATTTATCGGCAAACCTTTTTGTTACAGCTTTCAACATAACACATACCTCCTTGTTGTTTTTCAATATAATTTTAATCTTTATAGCTACATAAAATAAGTAGCCCTATGGGTTACTTTCATAAAAAAAAGGCTACCTTTAGGGCTACCATGTCAAAAAACGCAATCATCCTTTGTATAATTTATATAAACAAAAAGTAAGAATATATTCGTTGATATTCTGTGTAAATTGACAAGAAATTCAAATTATGCTATATTATGATATATAAATATATGGAGTAAATTATGAAAATTGATATAAAAAACCTAACTTTTCCCGAACAGGTTAAAGCTGTACGAATTTTTTTACAACTGACTCAGACTGAGTTAGCAAAACAAATAGGTATTTCTTATGCTACCATCAGTCGATGGGAAAGAGAAAACAGGACGCCGCATCTTGCAATGGTCGGTAAATTCTATTCATTTTGCATGCGTAACGGAATAGAAATAAATACAATAAAGGAGGAATAATATGTCAGTTCTCTACGGAATTATTTTTGTTGTTTCTCTTTTAATGATTATTGTCTATTTTTTAGTTGACAAAAAACACGACCCATGGCTTCTTATGCTCTTTATTTGTGTTGCTGTCTGTGATTCCGGTTATTTTCTTCTGTCTGTTGCAAAAAATTTAAACTTTGCTTTATGGGCTAACAGAATTGCATATCTCGGAAATATTTTTCTGCCTTTTGCCATACTTATGATGATTATGGCTCTTTCAAGGTTTTCTTATCCAAAGTATTTACCCCGTGTTTTAATAAGTATAAATTTGATAATGCTGCTTATAGTTTCAAGTGGCGGACTTCTCCCTATTTACTACAAAAATGTGTCCTTTGAAATTGTAAACGGAATAGGTACCCTTGTTAAAGAATATGGTATATTGCATAACCTATATAAAGTTTTTTTATTTGGATATTTTGTTGCTATGTCTGTCATTATCATATACACCGCTGTTAAAAAAACTGTCATCTCTGTAAAGCACTCTATTTTTCTTACCTTTGTCGTTATAGGCAACATTGCAATATGGCTTATAGAAAACAGTATAAATGCAGGATTTGAATTCATGTCCATTTCTTATATCATTACGGAGGGTATGATTTTATTCCTTTATGGAGTTTTGCAAGATTACGAGTTGGCAAATGCTACAAGATTTAATCTTGAATCTGCTTCCGTAAAAACAGAACCTAAACAATTCAATACAAGCGAAGATGCTGTTAACATGAGATATCTTGACCCGGTTCAAATCAATGTTGTATTTGAAAATTGGAACGAAATCAGCTTACTATCCCAACGAGAAAAAGAAGTTTTAAGATTGATTATGCAAAATAAAAAACGCAAGGACATTGCTGATGAACTCTTCGTAACGGAAAGCACAATCAAAAAACACACTTCAAGCATTTTTAAGAAACTCAATATAAATAATCGTTCTGAACTTTTTGAATACGCAAAAAGTATTTATAAAGAATTGAACTAAGTAAAAGTGCAGTAGCCAAAACTACTGCACTTAATAAATTTTATTTATTATAACCCTATAAATATATTCATCCTTAACTACAATCATAGGTCGCGTGTTCAAAGCGGCAACGTTTGTTGCCTAAAAGAATAAAGAATAGAGAATAAATAAGAAATAATTAAGAGCTTCGCTTACCGCCGCTTTGTATTATTCTTTATTCTCTATTCTTTATTATTTATTCTTTTAATGCAAATTGTAAAATAAGCCACTCAAACTGAGTGGCTTATCGGTATTATCATTTAACCATAACAATCCAGCCGTTTTTGTCTTCCTTCTTGCCCCACTGGATGCCTGTGAGCTCGTCGTAAAGGAACTGTGCAACGGGACCGATTTTGCTGTCGTTAATAACAAGGTGCTCGTCACCGTCAATGTACTCACCAACAGGTGAAATAACTGCGGCTGTACCTGTACCGAAGGACTC
>JAZNRX010000140.1:0-2554 GCA_045590915.1 Acutalibacteraceae bacterium
GTGAAAAAGGGAAAGGCTTGTCAGAAGACTGGCAAAAATTGCAGTGATTTTTTCCATAACGATTACTCCTTTGTTTTAACCGTATAATGCTTATTAAAGCTTTTTGAATTTATATTGTAATGCTACCATAAACAGTAAATAAAGTCAATTAATAATGTGCGAAACAGTTAATTTTCACAGTGCGGCGGCTTCATTTATTGCGGCAAGAATAAGCGGCTTGTTATCCTTATAAATTGTATCAAATTGTTCTACAGGCAATGGATTTGTGCCTTTTCCTGTTTCAATCGTATATCCGGGACGGTTGAAATCCTGAATAAACCAATCCTTATAGCCTGCAAAGGATGAGTCGGGGGGAGTCAGCTCAAGAGGATATGATGAGGCTTCACTTAAAACCATACCTATTCTTTCGCTTTCGGGCGGCAGATATTCGCCGTATTTCCAGTAAATGATACTGCCCTGTGAATGATATGCCAATATCAGCTTGAAGTCATTTTGCAGGGTAAATCTGTAAATGCTCTGAGCTTCAGGCTGTGAAAGAGGGGAAGAGCCTACATATTCAATGGGAGACGGCTTTGTGAAGCCCTGTGAAAATTTAATTGCCTTTGCCTTTTCCCAGCCTGCAGGAAACTGCAGATTAAGGTCAACACCGTTGATGTTTGCCTTCCATCCGTCAGGAAAGGGAACGGAAGGATAGTCCTCTGCAATTTTTCGTGCCTTATCAAAATATTCGCCCTTTGTCAGTGCTTTTGTTGCTATATCCAACCCGTCGGGATTTACCAGCGGAACAAGGTAAAGTGTTGTACTGTTGAAAAGCTCCTCAGCACTGTATTTTTCTGTCAGTGTGTTATTTGCGACAGCTTTGAGATATTCCTCCGTGAATTTAAGCACTACGGGAATGTTCAGCCATTCATTCGCGTGGAAGCCTGCGTTGATGAAAATGCTGTTTTTTCCTTTGCCTATTTTCAGTACGTTAAGGCTTTTTCCCATAACGCTTGTGCCGATTTCTCTCATGGAAATAAAGGGGTATCTGGCTTTCAGCCCCTCGCACAGAAGCTCTGTTAATAATGATGAATATGATATGTCCGTCGGTATCAGTCTGAATGAATAGGGAACTGTAATTTTGTCGCCGATATTAAGGTTCAGGGGATCAATTTCGGGGTTTGCTGTGATTAAGCTGTTAAGTGATATGCCTGCGGTTGCGGCGATTGACCAAAGCGTATCTCCCTTTGATATTGTTTTTGTGTAATAGCCCGTTATAAATCTTTTTAGTTGAGAAAATGTCTTTTCTTTTACAATGCCGTCAGGTGTCAGTGAAAATGCTTTCTGAAAATTTATTACTGCTTCCTCGGTTTTTGTCCCGAAAATACCGTCAGTCTCACCTGATAAAAAGCCTGAACGGATAAGGGCAAGCTGAATAAGCTCAACCAAGGAGCCTTTGTCATTGAGTGATAAATTAATCATAGAATTGTCCTTTCTGAAAAAAGGATGCACCGAAAAAACGGTACATCCTTGGCTTTAATCCTCTCTGAAAAGAGGTGTGGATAAATATCTTTCTCCCGAATCGGGAAAAAGAACAACTATCCTTTTATTTTTGTTTTCTTCCTTTTGTGCAATAAGCTTTGCGGCGTATAGGGCGGCACCTGAAGAAATGCCGATGAGAAGACCGTCGGTTTTTGCAACCTGTCTTGCCTCATTATAAGCCTGCTCCTGTGTAACCGTAACAACCTCATCAATAATATCACGGTTGAGTATTGAGGGGATGAAGCCCGCACCGATACCCATAAGTCCGTGAGCACCCTTTTCACCGCCCGAAAGTACAGGAGAGGATGAAGGCTCCGCTGCTATGATTTTTATGTTCTTGTTGAATGCCTTGAGAATTTCACCGACACCCGTAATTGTTCCGCCTGTTCCCACGCCTGCAACAAAACAGTCAATTTTACCGTAGGTGTCCCGTAATATTTCGGGGCCTGTGGTTCTTCTGTGGATTTCAGAGTTTGCGGTGTTGTTGAATTGATCGGGAATAAAGGCATTTCCGATTTCTTCTTTGAGCTTTTGGGCTTTTTCTATGGCACCGTTCATTCCCAGCTCCTTGGGGGTGAGCACAACCTCGGCACCGAGAGCTTCGAGAAGAAGCACCCGCTCTCTACTCATATTTTCGGGCATTGTAAGAATAAGACGGTAGTTTTTTATTCTTGCCGCAAAAGCAAGACCGATACCGGTGTTTCCGCTTGTAGGCTCAATAATTACCGTGCCTTCCTTTAACAATCCGTCCTTTTCGGCTTGCTCTATGAGCGCAACGCCGACTCTGTCCTTTGCACTTCCCAAGGGGTTGAAATATTCCAGCTTTGCCGCAATATCAGCACAGAGATTATTGCTTTTGCAATATCCCCCTAAGGACAGCATGGGAGTGTTTCCTGTCAGTTCCGTAAGGTTCTTTGCAATCCGTCCGTTTTTATCTATTCCTAAGCCTAACTTAAAATTTCCGTTCATTTTGCTATCCTTTTTTACAGTTTGAAATCCTCCGGAGAAAAAGCTAAAAGAGCAGGTGATGATG
>JAZNRX010000141.1:0-9937 GCA_045590915.1 Acutalibacteraceae bacterium
ACCGTGTTTATAAAGCACATAATTCTTGATTTCCTGATATGTTGCTTTGGTTTCAGCTGCGGTTACATCAAGCTCTGAAAGGTCAAGCTTTATGTCGTTATGTGTATCCGGTCTGCGTTGGGACAAAAGAACAACCGTCTCTATATGGCTTGTGTGAGGAAACATGTCTACAGGTTGGATTTTCATAACTCTATATCCGTTTTTTATGAAATAAATCAGGTCTCTTGCAAGAGTGTCAGGATTACATGAAATATAAATAACCTTTTTAGGTGCAAGCTCACATACACTTTTCATAAATGCAACAGTACTTCCCGCACGAGGAGGATCCATCAATACAACATCAACTCTGATATTTTCTTTTGCAGCATCAAGAAGGAATTGTGTTGCATCGGCACAGAAAAATCTGATGTTTTTCAACTTGTTGATTGCAGCATTAATTTTTGCATCCTTGACAGCATCCTTGTTGAGCTCTACGCTGATAACTTCTTTGGCAAATTGAGATGCAATAATTCCTATCGTTCCGACACCGGAATAAGCATCTATAACAACTTCATCTTTGTTAATATCTGCAAATTCAAGAGCTTTTTTGTAGAGAATTTCAGTTCCTTTATAATTAACCTGATAAAATGCTTTGGGTGAAATTCTGAATTTGTATCCAAGTAATTCATCTACAATATATCCGTCACCGTACAAAACCATTTGTTTTTCACCGAGTACAAGACTTGTATAATTATTATTTACATTCTGAATTATAGTTGTTATCTCGGGATGACGCTCAAGTAAAGCTTTGCAGAAATTATTCTTTGATTTAAATTCTGCGGTACCGGTGACAAGCACAACCATAATTTCATCTGTACCAAATGCTCTTTTAATCAGAACATGACGAAGAAAGCCTTTACCGTTTTTGTCGTTGAAAACTGACAGCTTAAATGATTTTATAAGTTCTCTAATAGTTACAATTATATCATCAGCCTTTTTATCTTCAATAAGGCAGGAATCAACCTTAACAATGTGATGAGTACTCGACTGATAAACTCCGGAAATTATCTGTCCGCCTTTCGTCTGACCAAATGCCGCCTGAACCTTATTTCTGTAGTGAAACGGTTCTTTCATTCCCATAATTTCATCTACATGACAGAATTTTCCCAGAAGCTTTATAACCCTGCTTTGCTTAAAACTTAATTGTTGTTCATATGTCATATTCGTTAATTGACATCCGCCGCATTTTTTTGCGACAGGGCAAGGAAATACATAATCTTTCATAAATATTCTCCAAGAAAAATTGCGGTGATCAAATCACCGCAATAATTATAATATCAAATGAGTTTATTGTCAAATATGTTTATTCGCCCTTCATTTCGAGAAGCTTGGCTGCACCGTCATAAACTGCCTGGCTGACTTTTATTGAATCTGTAATTGCTGCTTCAATGTCATCTTCTGTTGCACCGAGTTCAACACTGTACTTTCTGTCAATGAAAAGATTGATATCCATTATATCTGCAAGACCGTCAACATCAATACCGCTTTCAATTCCCTTGGCTGCATATTCCTTCTTAACGCCGCCAAGTCCCATTCTCATCATCCAAGGAGGAATGCTGATGATCTTTCTGTTGTTACCCATATCTCTTGCGGCATAAACGATTTTAAGGAATTTCTTCCAATCCATATTATACATACTGATAGGCCATGCTGTTGCCCCCTTTGACTTCTCTGCTGCACCTACAATGACCTCACCAACCTGACGAACTGTAAGCATTGCAGTACCGCCTGCGGGATACATTGTACAAGGAAGCTTATCCATCATCTTAATCTGTTCAATAAGGATAACCCAAACAGGTTTTCTTCCGGGCTGTGTGCCGAATATATAGGGAAGCTCAAGTACTGCTACATCAAAGCTGTCATCAGCGAATGAGAATGCGACATTTTCCTGATCGATACGGCTTTTGATATAAGGATGTTTTTCTGTAAGCTTCATTTCAGGGTACTGCTTTGCAGCATAAGAAAAATATGAACCGAGAATAACAGCATTTTTCATTCCAACCTCTTTGCAAAGAGGAAGAATTCTCTTAAGGGGAGCAATATTATACTTGTAATATGCATCGTAAACAGGTGCAGGGAATTCAACTCTTTCATCTATTCCAGCGGCAAATACAAAGCAATCATATCCGTCGATCATAGCCTTGATTTCATCATCTGATTTATCATAGATGTTACAGAATTCAAGCTCCATTTCTTCAGGAATAGGAGCTCCTTCGGGAAGAGGAGGCAGAGCTACACTTTTTACCTGATGACCTCTTTCAATAAAAATTCTTGCGGCTTCACATCCGAGAAGACCGGTTCCGCCAATCATAAAAACTTTCATAATAACTATCCTTTCTTTTATTTTCGTTATTATTCTACAATAAATAATTTAAATAAACAACAGAAAATTGAAAAAACATAAAATAATTATTCTAAATACTGTAAATTGTTCTGATGCTCAGCCGATGTTGTTGCAAGATAGATTTTACCGTCTTTATCATGAAGGAAATAATAATAATCGGTTGATGACGGATTAAGTGCTGCATAAATTGCATCAGCACCGGGACAGCATATAGGACCTATCGGAAGTCCGGTTATCTGATAGGTATCATAAACCTTGAAATAGTCAAAATACTTTCCAATTGCCTCAAGGGACTCTTTATAATTTTCTATATACTTCGCTGTTGAATCACAATTAATAAACGGGAAAGATGAGGATTCAAGTCTGTTATAAATAATTGAAGCAATTATAGGCATCTGATCTGCATCAAAGGCTTCTTTTTCGAGAATTGATGCAACAGTTATAATCTCATCAATAGTATATCCGAGTGTGTTTGCCTGCGATGAATACGCGTCACTCCATTTTGCCTCGAAATTATTTAAAAACCTTTCAATAACACTCGTAGGAGCTTCACCCAAATAAAATTCATAAGTGTCAGGATATAAATAACCTTCAAGTACACGGTAACGTAAATCTTTTTCTGTTACAGATGAAAGGAATGAATACTTCTCAAAAATCTCATCGTCTTCCATGACCTTATCAAGAGAAGATGCTGAACAGACACCGCTGTCATCAAGTTTTTCAAAAATCTGCTCAACAGTATATCCCTCGGGGAAGGTTATCTTGACAGTGTTGGAATCAATACCGTTAGTTCGGATTTCATTCAACATACCCTCTACACCCATTGAAGAGTTAAGATAATAGGTTCCCGCAGGAAATACTATGGTCTTCTTATTGCCTTCTCTGTCCTTCTTAACATCAAGACTCATTATTTTTGCAAACAATTTGCAAAATAACGGATTATTAATCAGCTCTTTTTCAGCGAGTTCATCAATAACCTCAAACGCGTCCATATCATTTTCAAGAACCACTCTGAAATCGGTTGATGAAACATCAATAGCAAGAATATCATTGATGCATCCCATTAAAGGAATTCGGATAAGAAAAGCAGAAACAAAAACAATAACAACAATTATAACCGCTAAAATAGAATTCTGAAAACTGTTACTTTTACGTTTCCTTCTTTTTGAAGTGCTTTTTTTAGTTGATGCTTTGTTTGCTTTGTTTGAAGTTGTCGAAGAACGAACTGTGCTCTTTTGAGTTACAGAAGATTGTTTTTTTCTTGGGGTGTTCGTTGAAAAATAGACCTCTCCCCTGTTTTTGATCTCATCTTTAGCGGGATTGCTTCTTGACTCCGAATAAAAACTTTTCAATAATTCGTCATATGAATCATTGTTTATGTTGTTTTTATTTTCCATTTGATAACACCTCTGATTTTATAATCCTTTATAATGTACAGCTTGAATAATAGAGCCTGCATCACCTTGGGACTTAATATAAGATATGATTTCATAAGAGAATTCAAAAACACAGCCTGCCGCTTTGGCTGTGATAATATTACTGTCAACAACACAACCTGAATTTTGAATTAAAGCATCTGTCAGCTCATTTTCAAATCCGGGATAACATGTTGCTTTTTTACCTGCGAGTAAGCCTTTTCTTCCCATGATTACAGGAGCCGCACAAATAGCACTTATAAGTCTGTCAGATTTAAAACAATGTTCAACCGCATTAATTACAGTATCGGATGCAAATAAATTTTCCGTACCGGGCATACCGCCGGGAAGAATAATTCCATCGCAGTTATTCGTGGTAAATTCAGCATCTATAATATCGGCATAAACAATAATTTCATGGGCACCGCGAATAGTACCTGTGTTAATTCCGACTGTTTGTACAGGAATTTCTGCCCTTCTTAACATGTCTAATGTTACAAGAGCTTCAGTTTCCTCAAAACCGTCAGCAAGAAACATATAATACATATAAATCAACCTTTATTATACAAAAATCTATTCTATAGCATAACACAAATTTTATTTTCAGTCAACATAGCAATAATTTAATTTTCAAACAGAAAATCCGACTGTAATTTAATACAATCGGATTAAATTAACCGTAAATATTCTGCTTTATTAGTTCATTTTTCAGATTTTCAAGAATTCTCTTTTCAATTCTTGAAATATAGCTTTGCGAAATTCCAAGAATGTCAGCAACCTCTTTTTGAGTGTATTCGCTATCGGAATTAAGTCCGTATCGAAGATATATTATTTTTTTATCACGATCACTCAGCTTTTCAACAGATTGCATTAAAACTTTTATCACTTCTTCATTTTCTACTGATAAGCTTGCTGAATCTTCATCTGTATACAAAATGTCACTTAAAAGCAATTCATTCCCATCCCAGTCAATATTCAAAGGCTCATCCAATGATATCTCAGTTTTCATGTGATTAATTTTTCTTAGATACATAAGAACTTCATTTTCGATGCATCTGCTGGCGTAAGTTGCCAGCTTTATATTTTTATCAGGACAAAATGTTCTAACTGCCTTAATTAATCCCATTGTTCCGATAGAAATAAGATCATCTATTGCAACACCTGAATTCTCAAATTTTTTTGCAATATAAACAACAAGTCTGAGATTATGAAGTATCAGTTTATTTTTAAATTCTTCATTTCCGTTTCTTATACCGTCATAGCATTCGTTTTCTTCCTCCTGTGTCAGAGGAGGAGGTAATGTACCTGAGCTGTTAAGATAAAACAAATATTCTCCAAATTCATCATTTTTATTGATACAGAAAGAAGCAGACTTAATTAATAATGATTTGATAATTTTTTTGAATAATTTTTTTATTCTCATATTAAATAATCTCCTAATACCGATTTATTTATTAAAGATCTGAACTTTTCGCTATCAAATGTTTCATCTGTAACCGAAATTGTCGGTGTACTGACAAATTTTTTATAATTTCTATTTGAAATAATTGCCTTATCTGCAGTAAATGACGGTAGCAGTTTTTCATCACCCAGAGTTTTTATCGGAAGCAACCTTAAATTGACACAGTTTTGATTTATAATATTACCGTGAAAAATATTCTTAATTGAAGTAATTGTTTCTTCATCCAACAATGTATACATTTCCGATATGCTTACAATAATAACTGGATTGCCTGTGTAACAATCCTTAATGCCGTTTCCGGTATCAAATAAAGCTTTTATACGGATTACTTTGCTGTTGAAATAGATTTCTACATCATATGTCAGATCATTGATGTCCTTTTTGTTTAATTTTTTGTAAATTACAAGTATTGCAAGATATGTAATTATAATTGTTAGTATCAATCCGAATGGATCTGTATTAAAATAAATATATCCGTTATTTGTTATTATAAACGAATTTTTGTTATTAGATGTAATCAAATAAACAACACCACCAAAAATTATTGTAACAAGATTGAAACATATGAAAGCTTTAATAAAAATATTCAACTTGTTTTTTCCGAGAGTAATGGCAATAATCAGGATGTTAATTAAAAATTTTGACAATAAAGCTATAGCAAAATGAACTTCAGGAAATAATATAATTAATGATGCGATGCCTCCGATTGCCGAACCTGATATTAATCGTATGATTTTAGTATCAGTATTAATTAATTCAAGCGTAAGAAGATTTATAATGAAGGTAATTATTGTATTAAGCAAAATCAGAATGTCGATGTAAATAACTGTTTTCAGATTAACACCTCCAAATAAATTATAACCATTAGATTATAAATAAATTGTCGATTTGCTTACTCAAAAAAAATAACCGCCCAAAATTGAGCGGTTACTATATTATTTAAGCTTGCATTCCAGACATACCCAGCCGTTTCCAGTTCTTCAGGTTATTATTTCAAATCCGTTTTCTATCAGACAAGCAATCACTTCATCCTCTCGGATATCAATAATGCCCGAAACAATGTAGACGGCACCGTCAGCAAGATATTGTTTTATATCGGGAGTCAGCATTATGATAGCATCAGCAACAATATTTGCAGTTACAACCTCAAATTTTCCGGAAACTCTGTCAATCAGATTGCCTACTATCATATTATAAGCAGGATATTCAAAGTTATTTAGCTTTCCGTTTTCTATTGCAACCTTTACAGCAAGCTTATCAATATCAACACCGATAACATCTTTTGCACCCAAGAGCATACCTGCAACGCTGAGTATGCCGCTTCCGCATCCGACATCAAGCATATGAGTGTCAGCGGTAATATAATTCTCAAGAGCTTCAAGACACAGTCTTGTTGTTTCATGTGTTCCGGTTCCGAAAGCAATTCCCGGCTCAAGATTCAGAACTACTCTACCATTTGCGTCATAATCATCAATCCATATGGGGCGTATGAGAAGCTTATTTCCAACATTAATCGGTTTAAAATACTGCTTCCAGTTATTTTCCCAATCTTCTCTTGCACAATTATCAAGCTCGATTTTATATTCAATTTGTGCTGCAGATAATCTGTCTTCAATAAATGAAATTGCTTCCTGTGGATTTTCTTCAGGTGAAATATAAATATGTACAATACCAATGCTTCTGTCTTTTGCGAGAAGATCTTCATCAATAAGGTCTATCTTTGCAATTTCCATAGCTTCTTCTTCGAGATTGCTGTAATCTTCAATGTATATACCATAAGGTACGGTCATTGAAGCAATAGCTCCTGCCTCATCAACATTCCGAGCGGGCACGTTAATTTTAATTTCAGTCCAATTTTCCATAATAATCTCCAATATACTATTTAGTCATTTTCTGATGCCGTTTTTATTAAACAAACATCGGTAGATATATTTTTTCTTCCGTGATTATAAAACTTTCTGTCATCAAGAGCCCACATTCTACCTGTAAATTCGCCTACATTTACACTCTTTAATGCATCAGCAATTTCAAAAATATTAGCATCAAAGGTGTCGATTGCAGATAAAACTTCCGCCTCAAGAAATAATGGTCTCACTGCGGCACCATATTCGGGTATACCGTGATGTGAAATGAGCATATGTTCAATCAGCATCATTGTATCTTCGCTAATGTTCTTTCTTTTTCCGATCTCTGAAATTACCATTGCGCCACCGACAAGATGACCGATAAGGGTACCTCTCACGGTATATCCGTCAACAAGACCGGTTGATGCCAAAGAGAATTCCTCGGTTTTTGCTATATCATGAAGAATAGCACCGGCAAGAAGCAAGTCGCTGTCTATTGACGGATAAATAAGACTAACCGCTTGTGCAAGTCTGCAAAGACTAAGAGTGTGCATCAGTAAACCGCTGATAACGGCATGATGAAGCTTAAATGCGGCGGGAATATTAATTATTCTATCTTCATATTCCTCAAGAACTGCAAGAGTCAGTGATTTTAATTCATTATCAGAAAACTCATTCACAATTTCAATGATCGCATCATACATTTCCTGACCGCAATATGTAGCTGACGGTACAAAGTCACGAATATCAACATTATCTGTTTCGTTGACTTGCCTATATCTGTCTATCTTAAATTGAGGTTGATTATTGTACAGACTGAGAGAACCTCGGACACGGATAAGCGTGCCCACAGAAGGAGCTTCATTCTGCTCTTCCTTAAAATCCCAGATTTTAGCAACAACATCAGTTTCACCGTCAGAAATTATCAAATCAAGATACTGTGAACCGTTTTTTGCGGATTTCTTATCACAGTTTTTCACAAGAACATATCCCTGCAATGTGCCGTTTCTGTCAATTTCTTCAAGTCTCAATATAATCACCTTGCAAAATAATATTTTTCAGAACTATAGTATCATATTATTAAAAATAAATCAAACATAAAATCGGATTGCATTAAACAACCCGATTTTATACTATAAATCAGTAAGTGATTTGAATTCATACCCTTTATCAATGCATAAATCAATTATTTCCGACAAAGCTTCGGCATTATCAGAAGAAACAGAATGAAGAAGAATTACAGCACCGGGGTGTATACGTGACATCACAGTTTCTCTCGCATAAGATGCACCTTTCTGGTTTTCTGTATCCCAATCGGCATAGGCAAGAGACCAAAACACGCATTTATATCCTAAATCATTAATCGCAGTAATAGCATATTCTGAATATTTTCCTTGAGGAAATCTGAAAAATAAAGAAGAATATCCGAAATTTTCTCGAATATAATCATCAAAGCCTTTAATTTCATCAATGATCTGCTCTTTACTCAGGGTTGAGAAATCAGGATGTGTGACACTGTGATTACCGACAATATGACCTTCGCTGATCATTCTTGATATTAATTCTGGATTATCTCGCATTTGAGGTAATGTACAGAAAAATGCAGCTTTGACATTTTTAGCCTTCAATGTATCAAGTATTTTAGTTGTATATCCGTTTTCATAACCGCAATCAAATGTCAGATATAATGTTTTATTCTCAGATTTATCATCAAGGCAAACTGCATCAAAGGATTTATCATCGAAATATTTTTGGAAGTTTTTGCTTATTAAATGTGCTGTTTCATTAACGGCAACACCATAACTGTGTGATATCGTTGACTTTGATAAAGTATCAAAATTTATATTTGCAGAGTATCTGAAATCAAGCAATTCAAGTGAGGCAAGACCGGTATAGGTTTTGTTAGAAATATCTGATGTTGATTTTCCGTAAAATACTTTTTCTTCTGACGGAAAATTTACCGTTATATCTTGGCTTTCGGTTGTTTCATCTAAATCTTCAGCAGCAGGGAGTGAAATTAGTGTTTCAGAAGTGCTTTCTTCATTATTTTGAGATTTTTCCATTTCTTCAAAATTATTATCTTTGCACGATGTAAACGATATTACAGCAATCATTATTAAAACTATAAAAACTGATTTCATATTATCACCAACAATATATTAGCATATAAAAAATGTTTTTTAAACAAAAAAAGCGGAATTAAATAAAATTCCGCAAATAAATCATTTTACTATACTCTGCACACCGCTGATTACATCGTCAAATGCATCAAGTGCTTTATTCGCTGTTTTTCTGATTTTTTTCTTCATGGATTTATTATTAGTCATAATTCCGCTTCCGAGTAACATAGTACCGCCGATTGCAATCGCTGCACCTACATATTTCATTGTATCATTTTTGTTCATTGTCATTATTAACACCTCCGAAAATAGTATTAACAATTTTCAAAAATATATTTACAATAAATAAATTTGTGGTAGAATTAATAAAAAAATTAATTGTAAAGGATCAATATGAAAGAACTTAATATTGTTTTAATTGAACCGGAAATTCCTCAAAATACCGGTAATATCGCAAGAACATGTGCAGCAACAGGGGCACGTTTACATCTTGTTGAGCCTATGGGCTTTAAGGTTGATGACAAGAAGCTTAAAAGAGCGGGGCTCGATTATTGGTACTTGCTTGATATAACCTATTATTCATCTACTCAAGATTTCTTTGAAAAGAACAAGGATGGCAAATTCTTCTATTTTTCAACAAAGGCAAATAAAACTCATACAGATGTGTCATATCCCGAAAAGACATATATAGTATTTGGAAAAGAAACTGCAGG
>JAZNRX010000142.1:0-13476 GCA_045590915.1 Acutalibacteraceae bacterium
AAAGGCCTTTTTGTTAACGAAAGTTAACAAAAAGGCTCACATTTTATTCTGTTTGTCAAGTGTTTTTTTGAAAAAAGTTACAAAAAAACCGAACCTCACAACATTGTGAAACTCGGTTTTTCTTAACTTAATGACATTGCCCCCAATCTTGGGGGCTGTAGGTGTTTCTTGTTATATGGAAATTGCTCACATCGCGAGCAATTTCCTATATAATAAAAGAAAAAGAACAGCAGAAAGTTTTTACGCTTTCTGCTGTTCGGTTTTTATGTAAACAACTATTACTTTGTACCGAAAATTCTGTCTCCTGCATCACCGAGACCGGGAATAATATATCCGTGATCATTGAGATGGTCATCAAGAGCAGCACAGAAAATATCAACATCCGGATGTGCCTCAGTCAATGCCTTTATTCCTTCGGGAGCCGCTATTGTGCACATAAACTTGATATGCTTAGGACCTCTCTTTTTTATCATACTGATAGCATCAATAGCACTGCCGCCCGTTGCACACATAGGATCAACCACTATAACATCACGCTCTGCAATATCAGAGGGAAATTTACAGTAATATTCAACAGGCTGAAGAGTATCGGGATCACGGTAAAGCCCGATATGTCCTACTCTTGCGGAAGGAATGAGATTAATAACACCGTCAACCATTCCCAGTCCTGCACGGAGAATGGGAACTACCGCAAGCTTCTTACCGGAAAGCTCCTTTGCCTTAGCTACAGCAACGGGAGTTTCAACCTCAATATCCTGCAATTCAAGATCTCTTGTTGCCTCGTAACACATAAGCATTGCGATTTCTTCTATAAGAGCTCTGAATTCCTTGGAAGGTGTATTTTTATCTCTGAGGATAGAAAGCTTGTGCTGAATTAAAGGATGGTTGGTTACATTTACACTACCCATAGTTATACTTCCTTTCAAAAATATTACATATTTTCAATCTCGGTAATCTGATCTACTCTTCTCTGATGACGGCCGCCCTCAAATTCGGTATTGATAAACACATCAACAAGTTCAAGTGCAGAACCGACACCGATTACTCTCGCACCGAGACAAAGAGCATTGGCATCGTTATGAAGTCTCGTATACTTTGCACTGAAATAATCAGAACAGCAAGCAGCTCTTATGCCCTTAACCTTATTAGCCGCCATTGAAATACCGATACCGGTTCCGCAGCAAAGAATTGCTTTGTCACATTTACCGGAAACCACAAGATCACAGGCTTTCTTTGCCTGATAGGGATAATCTACACTGTCGGTGCTGTATGCACCGCAATCTTCAAATTCTATTCCTTCTGCAATAAAGTATTCCTTTATTGCTTCCTTGAGAGGAAAACCTGCATGGTCACTGCTTAATGCTATCATTTTTTATCATCTCCTGATTTTTTCAATTCTCTTTCTGCCTGAGACAGTCGCAGATATGTCGGAACAAGTTCTGAGGCAGAAATAAAATCCTTACCCTTATTATAGTGCCTCAATGCCGTAATTGCAACTCCCGAAGCATGCTGATATTTAAAAACTTCAGAAAATTTTCTCACATCGAGTCCTTTTTCTGACAAAAACTTGTATGATATATCCGCACCGTCACCTATAAGAAGAATTCTTTCATCAAATTCTCTCAGCTTTTCACATAATTCATCAAGTTTAAGCGGAGCATCCTCAGAAATACGCACAATTCCGTTATCGCTCTTTCTGAATAATGCAGTATAAACCTGATTACATCTAGCATCCATTACGGGACATATGATAAACCCGTCTGTATCAGCACAATTAGCCATAGCCTCAAGGGTTGAGACGGCACAGCAGGGCTTATTTTCAGTAAAGCAAAGTCCCTTTACAGCAGAAACACCTATACGAATTCCCGTAAAGGAGCCCGGACCTGCAGAAACAGCAACGGCATCCACATCAGAAAAAGCGACAGAAGCATTATTCAGAGCGGAATCAATAAGCACCATAACAGTCTGAGAATGTGTGAGCCCTGTATTGACATATGATTCACTTATAAGCTTTCCGTCCTTTATTACAGCCGCACTTGCCGCAACTGCCGATGTATCAACACCGAGAATTATCATCAAAATCCGCCTCCGCTCACTTTAATAATCCTTGAATTTTCATCATTCCCCACAGAAATTGAAACTCTCACTGTGTTTTCGGGCAATGCATCCTCTATATTTTCGCTCCACTCAATAAAAAGAACGGAGCTTTCATCAAGATAATCAAAAAAACCTGTGCTGTAAAGGTCGTCAAGATCCGTTACTCTGTACATATCAAAATGATAAACATGCGGTTCACCGCCGTAGTCATGTACAAGAGAGAATGTCGGCGAGCTTACAAACGAATCATTATTGAATGCCTTAAGAGCACCTCTGACAAAAGCGGTTTTTCCCATACCCATACCACCGGAAAAGGCAACGACGGTGCCGGCGTTTATATTACTGCATATTTCCTGTGCTATTGTGAATGTATCCGATTCACAGGATGAATAATATTCCTTCATAAAAACCTCTGCTAAAATTTTTATTGAAAATCGTTTATACTACAGTTATAATAATAATACTTACTTTTTTTGGAGTCAATATAAATGCAGAATTTTATAAAATTTACAAAAAACACAATTAAAGAAACTGACCTGCTATTGATGTTTTTTTGTCTGTCGGCTTCCCTTTTCGGAATTATAATGGTGCACAGTGCCACCTCGCTTAACATTGCCGATGGAGAACTTCTTTCCCGAGATGCAAGGACAATGCTTCTGGCTGTTGCTGTCGGTGTGGTCGGTGCAATTATTATCTCATTCATAGACTGTCAGTTTATCTCAAAAATGTTTCCCGTTATCGGTGCTGTTTGCATCATTATGATGCTCGTACTCTTTATACCGGGTGTGGGTGTCGGCCCCGCAGAACGACCTGATGCAAAAACATGGATCATGCTGGGCTCAACAGGTCTGTTCTTTCAACCGTCAGAGCTTGTAAAGATAGGCTTTATCATCACCTTCGCAATGCACATTGAGCTTGTTCAGGATAAGCTCAAAAGCATCCTCCATCTGTTTTTACTTTGTATTCACGGCCTTATTCCCGCAGGTCTTGTAATTATCTCCGGTGACCTCGGCAGTGCATTGGTCTTCATTATGATTTTCATCACAATGATGTTCTGTGCAGGAGTTCAGCTGCGATACTTCATACTCGGAATAGCAGGTATATGTGCCATGAGTCCTGCTATATGGTATTTATTTTTCAGCGACACACAAAAGGAACGCTTCCTCGGTCTTATTTATCCCGACAGATATCCGGATATTATGTATCAACAGAACAAGGGGCTGGAGGCTATTGCCTCTGGCGGATTTTCAGGACAAGGACTTTTCAACGGAAAATACACTCAGAATGAAATTGTTCCTGAAAGCGAGAATGATATGATATTCACCTGTATCGGCGAAGAGCTAGGTCTTATAGGATGCATTCTTGCAATTACAATTCTTGTTGCAATAACAGTAAAAATTGTTCATACCGGAACAAAATCAAAGGAAAGTGCAACACAGCTTATGTGTTACGGTATGGCTGCTATGTTTGCATCACAGGTTATAATAAACATAGGTGTATGTCTTAAAATTTTTCCTGTTATAGGAATTACACTTCCGTTTTTCAGTGCAGGCGGCTCCTCAAACCTTTGTATCTATATAGGAATAGGTCTGATGATGAGTATATACCGCTTCAATAAAGAAAAGGAAGTTGAAGAACTGCGTTTCAGAAAACTAAACTGACATTTACAAAAACCCTCTGAAAATCAGAGGGTTATATTTTTTGAAGTCTTGCCATTCCTTCCATAAGCTTTTTGGTTCCTACGCTGTCAAAAGCCACCTCAAGCAAAACATCATTTCCCAGAGGTTGTGAAGAAACAATAAGTCCCTTACCGAACTTTTTATGCATAACGGTATCGCCTGTTTTCAGCTTACCTGATGAAGAATTGACACTCTGAGTATTTTTTGCCGATTCCTGAACATATGATTTAAAGCCTTCCGTTGCTCTGCCTGACGGATAGGAAGAATAATTATCATCACCGTAAGAATCATAACAGGCTCTGCCGTATCCCGAATATCCTCCCGCAGAAAACTGATTGCCGTATCCTGCCTTTTTATATGTAGGAGCAGAAATATCTTCAATAAGTTCAGTCGGAATTTCTGAAATAAATTTCGACGGAGGATTCATTGAGGTTTTTCCGAACTGCATACGGCTGAGAGCTCTTGAAATATAGAGCTTCTCTTTAGCTCTTGTAATTCCGACGTAAGCAAGTCTTCTTTCCTCTTCCATAAGAACAGGCTCACTTATTGATTGCATTGAAGGAAAAACTCCGTTTTCCATTCCGACAATAAACACATAAGGAAATTCGAGTCCTTTAGCCGCGTGCATTGTCATTAGGGTTACGACCTCAAGTTCCTCATCGTAATTATCTATATCTGACAAAAGAGCAACTTCTTCAAGAAAACCTTCAAGAGTTGCATTCTCCGCATTTTCCTCTTCATATCTGGCAATGGTTGAATAAAGCTCGTTAAGGTTTTCAATTCTTTCATCGCGTTTTTCGTCATTCATCAGAGCTTCAATATAACCCGATTCATTCATAATAATTCTGTATAAATCCGCGATAGAATTACTCTCTCTTAATGCCGAGAAGGTCTTTATCATACGGGCAAAAAGCTTAAGCTTACCTGCACTTCTTGAAAGTGCCGCATATTCATCAGCGGTTTCCATAAGAGAAAACACACTCATGCCAAGCCTTGATGAAATCTCAAAAAGATTGTTCATCGTTGTTTCACCAATGCCGCGTTTGGGCTCATTGACAATACGTCTCAGACGGATATTGTCATTGGGATTTGAAACAACAGCAAGATATGCGAGGGCATCCTTGATTTCTTTTCTGTCATAAAATCGGTGGCCGCCTATAATTCTGTAAGGAATTCCTGATTTTACAAGAGCCCGTTCAATGATATTGGATTGGGCATTCATTCTGTAAAGCACGGCAAAATCGGAGAATGATATCTGCTTTTCAGCAAGATCCATTATTCTCCCTGCAACAAAATCTCCCTCATTCACATCATCATTACAGGCTTTAAGAGTTATTTTTTCACCTTCTCCGTTACTTGTCCAGAGTTTTTTTCCTTTTCTTTCACTGTTATTTGCAATAACGGCATTGGCGGCATCAAGAATAGTCTGTGTTGAGCGGTAGTTTTCCTCAAGCCTGATTACAACAGCATTCGAAAACTGTTCTTCAAAGCTTAAAATATTCTCAATGGTAGCACCTCGGAAGCTGTAAATACTCTGGTCATCATCGCCGACGACACACAGATTGTTATGCCCTCCGGCAAGAAGACTCACAAGAACATACTGAGCATGGTTTGTATCCTGATACTCATCAACCATTATATACCGGAAACGGTTTCTGTAATAGTCCAGCACTTCCCTGTCGGTTTTCAGAAGATGAACGGTATTGCAGATTATGTCATCAAAATCCATTGCATCTGCTTCTTTGAGCAAATCCTGATATTTCGCATATACCTTCGAAATATCACGCCTTCGCATATCGTTTCCGATTGATGACTCATACTCCTCAGCTGAAATCAAAGAATCCTTTGCCTTGCTGATTTCATTCTGAATGGATTTCACGGGAAGATATTTATCGTCAATATTCAGCTGACGCTGACATTCTTTTATAAGTCTCTTCGAATCATCGGTATCATATATTGTAAAATGAGAGGAAAATCCTATCCTGTCACCGTATCTTCTCAAAATACGAACACATGCGGAATGAAAGGTGCTTGCCCAAATTTCATTTCCCGATTCCCCGAGAGAATTGACAAGCCTTTCCTTAAGCTCATTTGCCGCCTTGTTTGTAAATGTAATGGCAAGAATCTGCCAGGGTTCAGGTGCATCAACACTCAGCATAGGACGAATTTCATCATAAACCGAAGCATCACCGTTCACAAACCGCTGAAGCTTTTCCTCAGCCGCATCAACAAAGCCTGTGTTCAGTTTATCAGAATTGTAGGCATTTCCGTATTTTATCAAATTTATAATTCTGTTAACAAGAACCGTAGTTTTTCCGCTTCCCGCACCTGCAAGAATAAGCAGTGGCCCCTTAACCGTGGTCACTGCCTTAAACTGCATAATGTTCATACGCGAAAAATCTTTTTCAATTATTTTTCTTCTGTAAGCCAAAAGATTATTATCGGGCATAATGTCTCCCTCTTAACGAGCAAAAATAGAATTACCGTTGCAGTCAATTCCGACAACAAGCGGCATATCACGGACAACAAGCCTTTTTACACTTTCACAACCAAGCTCAGAAAATGCAATTTCTTCAACACTCACAACCGAATTACTGATAAGAGCACCGAAGCCGCCGCCCGCACAAAAATATAATCCTTTATTTCTTATTATGGCATCAATTACCTCATTACTTCTGTTGCCCTTACCTATCATGGCAAGAAGCCCCATATCAAGAAGCCTCGGAGCAAAAGCATCCATTCTTGATGAAGTTGTAGGACCAAAACTGCCTATGGTACCGTCCGGCTTTGTCGGAGTCGGCCCCGCATAATAAACCACGGAATTTTTCAAAGAAAAAGGAAGCTTTTCGTCCTTTTCAATCATTTCAAGAAGCCGTTTATGAGCCGCATCACGTGCTGTATATATCTCGCCGCTCAAAAAAACCTTATCGCCGCAACAAAGAAGGTCTCTTGCGGACAAAAGCTCTTCAATATCAATATTTTTTCCAGGCATTCAGATCTACCTTTATATCAAATTCATCGGCATCATCAAAATTAACATCAATCTTATGGGGCATGGGAACTTCAACTGCACTTGTATTTTCTGAAGCATTCTGTGCTGCCTCAACAGCCTTCTTATTCTTAACAGGCACAAAATCAGTTGAAAAATCATATACCGCTTCGGTCTTTTTAACATCAGACATAAAGCCTTCAAGAGATTTTCCGAGATTGGACATATTCTCAAGAAGCTTACCGAAGGAAGCATTAAACTGATTGTTGATTGCCGAAATTTCATCAGAAATTACCTTGGCCTTCTCAGAGGTCTCATTGGCAGATGCATATGCAGAAGCAAAAAGAGATGATGCCTTGTCATTGGCTTCCTTTACGAGAATTTCGCTGAAACGCTTTGCATCAAACATAGCGGCACCGAGACGTGCCTCATATACTTTTGAAAGGTCACATTCCGAACACTTTTCCTTTTCCTGCGCAACGCTGACAGCAGAAATCTGACCGCGCAAGGACTTAATTTCGCTTTCAGCCTCAGCAAGCTTTCCTTCAAGCTGTGCAATCTGTGCGAGCTGCTTTTCATAAGCTGCAGCCTTTACATCCTTTTCAGAAATAAGCTCAGTTTTATTCTTTTCAAGAGCCGTGCATTTATCTTCAAGCTCGGCAATTCTTGCTTCAAGTGAAGCCGCCTTGATTTCCGCAGCATTCTTTTCGTTAAGAATACCCTCAATACAAGCCATAACATCGTTTCTGTTAAATCCGTTCATTGATGAGCGGAATGAATAATTTTCAGCCATAAAAATTTCCTCACAATTTATATATTATTGTAATTTTAGCATATCAATAATCCAAATACAAGCGTTTAAACACTAAAATACACTTATTATTTATATTGACAACCCAAAAATTGAATATTATAATTAAATCATACTTATCCGGAGGTATTAAAATGGAAGTAAGAATTTTTAATAACGCAGATGAAATTGCTATTGCCTGTGCAGACATTTTCACAGACCTTCTCACAAGCAAGCCCGCCTGTGTTCTCGGACTTGCAACAGGTGCATCACCCGTTAAGACATACAATGAGCTGATAAAACGGTATAAGGACGGAGAAATAAGCTTTAAGGATGTAAAAACCTTCAATCTTGATGAATACTGCAATCTTCCCAGAGATGACAAAAACAGCTATTACACCTTTATGCATGAAAATCTTTTCAACAGTGTTGATATTAAGGAAGAAAATGTACATATCCTTGACGGCAATGCTGAAGATGCAGACAAGGAAGCAAAGGCTTTCGATAAAATGATTGATGATGAAGGCGGAATTGATATTCAGCTTCTTGGCATCGGTACAAACGGTCACATCGGCTTCAACGAGCCTGCCGAAGCTTTCTCTGACGGAACCTTCAAGGTAAAGCTTACAGACAGCACGATAAAATCCAACAGCATTTACTTTGACGACGACTCAATGCCGAGATATGCTCTTACTATGGGCATTAATTCCATTATGAAAGCAAAGAAAATTGTTCTTATTGCAACGGGTGAAGCAAAAGCAGATGCCATAAAAGCTACCATAGACGGAGATGTAACTCCCATGGTTCCCGCATCAATCCTTAAAAATCACGGGGACGCTGTTCTTCTTATTGATAAGGCAGCCGCAAAGCTTCTTTAATTGATCAAAAAAACAAGGTGTTTTACCGCAATCGGATAAAACACCTTGTATTTTTTTTGTACGTCATTTCCAGCCGTCTGAATAATCCTTGTTCAGTTGTATATATTCCGATATTAATTTCCGGGCAATAGAATAAGACTCAATAAGAGGATGGCTTGCAAGTGCATCTGTCGCGAGAGCAATGTCTTTTTCAAGAATTGCTTTTGCGGCAGTTTTTTCATAATATTTCATTCTTCTTATAAGCTCATTGGCATAAGCATCCGTTTCTGTCAGCTCAAAGCTTTCGGGAATAACCTCGGTTTCATTTACTTTGCAGGTAATCTCAACAACATCATCATCTGCAAGATACGGTATTGCCCCCATATTCTTGGTACAGAAAATCATCTGTCCCTCGGTTTTACTCCGAACAATGTCAATGTAACGCAAAGCAACACCTGCATAACCTCCGTCATCCTTGGCAAAAGGATCAAATGTCCATTTTTTCTGACGGGTTATGCCGGTTTCTCCCGACATATAAGAGTTTTCACGAATGCCGTAATACTTTTCAAAAACAGCTAAAGCTTTATCATAATCCTTTTCAACATCAATGACAGAAAGCTCTTTTATCATCTGAGAGTTTACCTCTTCTATCAGCTCGCCTCTCGTTTTTTCTGCTTTAAGAATATTCTCAACAGCCTTTTCTCTGTTGAAAAAATAATAGAGATATTCATTGGGAATAAAACCTTTTGTTTTCAGCATATCTTTGCTGAAATATCTCATATCCGTGTTTTCATATGATCTTTCATTTTCTATAAGCTTCATTGTGATATCTTCACCGTCAAGAGTAACAGAGCTGAAAAATGAAAGGTGGTTAAGACCGTATATTTTTCCGTAAATCCTTGCAGGCTCTACATCTAAAAGCTCCGAAAATGAATTAAGCATGGAAGACGGTGCATCACAAATTCCGAATGTAAATGAATATCCCTTGTCACTCAATGCCTGCGATACAAGACCGGCAGGATTAGTAAAGTTAAATACCTTTACATCAGGCTTTGCATATTTCTTTATCTGTTCACAGTATTCTATGAGTGCGGGAATGCTTCTCATAGCAAAGCTGAAGCCTGCGGCACCCGTGGTTTCCTGTCCGAGAATGCCAAGCTCAAGTGCAATTCTTTCGTCACGAACCCTCATAGAGTCTCCGCCGACTCTTATGGTTGTTATAACATAATGGGCATCTGTTACAGCTTCTATACTGTCAGTTGTCAAAGAAAAGCATAATTCGGGAGCAATAAGCGCTGCCACTTTTTTTGCCATATTTCCGAAAATTTCAAGCTTTTCCTTATCATTGTCCATAAAGCAAAGCTCTTTGATACCTAGGTCTTTTGCACGTGATGCTATAGATTTTGCAAGAAACATTGATCTTACGCCGCCACCGCCGATAACAGTAAGCTTCATATTAGTCACCCAAGCTTTCTTTCTCTTTCTTTTTAGGTTCGAGAATAAATTTTTTTACAAGATAATATATAACACCAACGGGAATGAGACAAATTGCAACAAAAATAATTTTATCAATGGGAATCCATTCAAACAAGGCATCTCCGAGGATTGTAAAAAGAATAACACGCCACGCAATACCTGCAACTGACAGCAAGGCATATTTCAAAAATGAACAACCGGATACACCGTAAAAGAGACTTACAAAATCAATGGGGAATGCAGGTATTGCTCTTATTGAAACGAGAACAGAAGCTTTATTCCCTATGTCCTTCTGAAGAAGCTTTCTTCCTGTTTCCTTTTTAGATAACAGTTTGTGAACCGCATCTTTTCCGAGAAATCTCCCCAACCAATATGTTACCGACACCTCAATGAAAATGCCGACAAGATTAACAACTACAGCGGGTATCGGATCAAGAATTGCACCTACCGCAACATAAACAAGAGAAGCGGGAACCACAAATACAAGTGCCTTGATAAAATAAATTCCCAATATCAGTGCAATCATAATTATTACTTCATCGGTCACATCAGCTATTGCTCTGACATCTATCGTGGACAGCTCATCATAATATATAATTGCAACCGCAAAAAGCCCCAACGCCAAAACACAGCGCAGCACTATAAGAAAAATATCCTTCTTTTTCATTCGTCTTCCTCTGTTCTTTTGATTTTTCCGGGCATTTCAACCCTGTAAATACTCTGGTTTGAAATATCAACATAAGGAATGTATACAGGGGGAATGCCTGCATTTGCAGTAAGATTTGCAACAAATGCTTTAACAAAGGGATATATCGCATCATATGTTTTTATATGAAGAACTTCTTTTGCAATTTCTCCCGAAATTATAAAAAATCCCTTCATAACAATTACAATACGAAATCTCTCAGGTGTGTTTTTGTCAAAAATCTCTGCTTTGAATTCACCCTGACAGGTATTTATTTTTGAATATCCCACATTATATGAAATTTTATTGCTTAATTCAACCTTCGTGTTGGGAGGTAATTTGTTTGTAAATTCAACAGATTCTACCTTACATAATTTAAGTTCAAAATCCTTCATAAATACATCTCCTGTAAAATGCTTTGTTAAATTTATCATAAAAGAGAAAAAAACACAATAGAAAGATTTAATTTTTATTGTGTATTGAGGCTTTTTATTGTATAATCAGATAAAATAATTCAAAAGAGGCGATAATATGAAAAAGAAAATATTGGCGGCCGTATTAATCCTTGTTGTAATACTCGGTGCACTTGCGGCAATAAATCTCACAAAAAATCCCATAAGCAGCAAATTCACAATCACAGCCTATACTTCGGAACCACAAAAATATATTGCCCACAGAGGTTTTTCCTCAGTATATCCCGAAAATACAATTCCGGCTATTGAAGGAGCAATAAACGAAGGATATTACGGTGTTGAATTTGATATTCATACAACAAAAGACGGCGTCTGGATTCTCAATCACAACAGCGATATTGACAAAATGACTGACGGCACCGGCGAAATAGCGGACATGACCTTTGAAGAGCTTCAGCAGTTCAATGTTGACCACGGCAACGGGATTGAGAATTATAAAAATCTGAAGCTCCCCAAATTTGAAGAAGCACTTGAAATAATAAGCAAATCAACGGTTGTGCCCTATATAGAAATAAAAGGCTATGATCCTGTTGCATTCAAAAACCTAATTGAGCTTATAGAGCTTTACAATCTAAGTGACACAGCAGTAATCATTTCCTTTGATATGGAAGCAATTCTCGGCATCAGAGAGCTTGATAAGGACATAAAGCTTATGTATCTCACAAACCATCTGAAAAAAGAAGATGTGGATATATGTATTGAAAACGGCAATATCGGTGTAGACATTAATTTCGGCTACATATTCAAAATGAAGGATGCTTTGAAATATGCACAGGATAACGGTCTCGAGGCTGCGGCGTGGACAGTTGACTTCCCCGTTGTATCAGATTTACTTAATCTTTTCGGAATAAAATATATAACATCAAACAGAATTACTCCATGATAAATACACAGGACCGTATCGGTTGCGATACGGTCCTTAATTTTTTCATTTAGTATTGATTACTTTTCTTCCTTTTTCTTGTGGAAAAGAATTTTGTCAACGGGGAAATAGAGGAAGAACTGAACAGCGGAGCAGACCATTGTTGCAATGTTCTTTGCAGCAACCTCCTCAAGATTCCAGCCTACAAGTAAATCCTTAAGAGTGGGATTAAGCCATGCAGAGAAGAAGATAAGAGCAATTGTAAATACTATGTAGATAGGCAGAGCTACTGCAACATTTGCGCCTGAATTGAAGGTCTTTTCCTTGTTTACGAAGAAAGCAACAATCTGAGCAACAATGTTAGCAACATTGCTTACGATGAAATAACCGAGACCGCCGACTACAACAGGATAGGAGAAGAAAAGCCAATTGAACTCCTGTGTATAAAGCTCCTGAATTGCAGGAATTTTATCAAGTGTGTTAAGAAGAACAAACTGAACGATCATAGCAAGAAGGCTTACTACAATGAACTTCACAAACTGCCAGATAGTAACAAGAATACTACCCTTCTGTTCTGCCATATTATCAATCTGTTTTAATTTTCCCATAATTAACAACTCCAAATCATTTTTTTTATAAATATTATCACAGAATTCAGAAAAAAGCAACTCTTTATTAATAATAATATTTTTTTTCTTGACTTGATATATATAAATAAAGTATAATTTATACGGTATAAATATCCGATAGGTGAGGCTACTACGGGGATATGGATTGCGGCCGCAAAACGGTGGAGACAACGTGCGCCGGTCAAACAGGATATATCGAAAAAAGAAGGTATATTCCAACGCAGTTACAAGGTTTTTACCACGCCCCGCAAAGCTAAAGCTCAGACGGCACAGTTTTATCGTTTCACGGTTTACCGCAGCCATCTGTGCCTGCGGTGTTTTTTAATTCAGATAAAGGAAGTGAGTTTATGGATACAGGTGATAGTAGCACGAATTCGGGCAGTCGAAGTATGTGCTTAATCAGCAGCGGATTTATTTTCATAAACTCAAAGTTTAACACAAGAATATAAATTTCCCTTCCCTACCCGATTTGTGTTGCTCCTGTCAGGTCTACACCTGAAAAAAAGAACAACAAGGAGGAATGCATTGTGGATGAAATTACAGATATCAGATTAATTGAAAGTGCCTTGGATTTACTTGAAGAAAAAAAGTTTGCGGCATTGAGAACTTTACTTGAAGAGCAAAATCCTGCAGACATCAATGATATTATTGATGAACTTTCAGATGAAAAATCAGTTCTGATTTACAGACTTTTACCTAAAGAGCTTGCTGCCGAGGTTTTCGTTGAAATGGACACCGACAAGCAGGAGTTTCTTATCAATTTTTTCAGCGATTCACAGCTTAAGGACGTTTTTGATGAGCTTTATTATGACGACACAGCAGATATTATTGAAGAAATGCCCGCGTCTGTCGTAAAAAGAATTCTCAGGGTTGTATCTCCCGATATGAGAAAAGCCGTAAATGAGCTTCTCAAATACCCAGAGGACAGTGCAGGAAGCA
>JAZNRX010000143.1:0-14678 GCA_045590915.1 Acutalibacteraceae bacterium
GAAATTGCAGAAACGGCAGTCAATGAAGAAATCAGACTGAGGGGTAGAAATGCATTTGATTCGGTAGGTGAGAAAATAGAAAAAGGCTGTTTCCGTGAAGCAACCGAAGAAATATTTGAACTTATCCGTTTCGGTAATGCATATTACGACTCAAAGCAGCCGTGGAAAACAAGAACAGATGATGTAGCTCAGTGTAGAAAAACCATTGCAGACTGCGTTTATCTGATTGCAAATATCGCCGTTCTGCTTTATCCGATTTTACCTTTTTCGTCAGAGAAAATAGCTGATTGGCTCCAAATTGATTTGACTTGGCAGGAGAAAATAGTAACACTAAAGCAAATCACAAAAGAAATATCCATTCTGTTTCAAAGAATAGAATAAGAAAAATACAGCGGTAAGAGTCTTTCTCTTGCCGCTGTCGATATCATATAGAGTTTTTTTGTTTTGAGTTATTAACTCAGATATCATTCTGTCAATTTTTCTGTCTCATAGGACTTATTTGAAATTTAGTGTAAAAAATTGCACAATTAACTGTTAATAAAACAACGAAAGCTTAAATTGCTCACAAAACCACCTCGCAAAATGAGTTCTATAATTTATTTTCTTTTTACCCATTCTGCAGGTACTGACTGAAAATCGGGATTTTCATCAAGCTTTCCGGTATGTCTTGTGTTGCTGATCATAAGTGTGGTAATATCAAAATCTACCAAATCATTATACAGCTTTTTGTTTTCCTCAATACGTTTTAATTCATTAAAAGATGAAAATTCTCCACGCTTCATATTTGCTTTCCAATATCTCCAACAAAGCTGAGAGCGTTTGACATTTTCCTGTTGCCATTCGGTTTCGGCGGCATCTATTGCATTTTCCCACAGTTCGTCATACTCTTTTAATGTTTTATAATCAATATCGAGAACGGTAGTTGCATAGTATTTGTCAAAACAGCCCATTCCGTATTCCATATTCATGTGCTCGGGGAAAATGAGCCAGTACTGAATAATATTGAAGCCGAAGCCGTTGTTTTCATCAATACCGTTTATAAAGTCTATTATATATTGATAGCCTGCACCGTAATAGGCTTCACAGAACTCATACATCAGCGTGTCAACATCCTGATATGGATCCCACATAAGTCGGGAAAGCATATAGCAGCGAAGTGCTGCAAATTCACCGTCGGCAGACCTTCCGCTGACACCTTCTTCAAATACACCGATAACATTGTTTTCGGCAAAAATCTGAAGATTACGCTGAATTGCACCGAAATTGCCGAAGGGAAGCAGGAAGCTGCTGTAATCGGTGGTATAGTCCCAAATAAAAAGGTGGTCGCTGATTTCTGACCAATCCTTAAGGTCCTGCAGAAATGCCTCATTGTCTTCTGAATATCCGCTGTCCATCGGTGCAGAGAATTTGCATTCAATGGAACAAAGACGGATAACGACATTATCTCTCGGGACGGTAATTTTCGGTGCCTGTCTTGTGTAACCGTCTGTATATGCAAAGGTATCAACAAGCACATCGGGATAATCCTCTCGGATGTCATCTGCAACGGCATTAACAAAACGGATCATCGTGCCTGCATGACTGCCTTCCTCGGCATCAATTCTTGCACATTCATCGCATACACAGTAATTTGAATTATCATTTTGGGTTACGGAAACAAATTTGGCATCAGGATTTGCTTCAAGCCACTGTCGAACAGTTTTCTTGGTAATTTCCAGTGTTTTCGGATTTGTAAGACAAAGCTGATCAGTTGTTCTTTTGCCTGTTTGAACACCGAGAGCAAAAAGCTCGGGTTCGGTATCAATAAGAGAAGTTGGCACAAGACTTGAAAATGTATGACAGAAGGGACCCGCATATTCTACGCCGCCGCCAAGTTCAACAGCCATGTTTCCGTCATTAAGTCGGTTTGCCGCCTTATATTCATTGCTTGTAGTTCCGTACCAGTCGGTCTGTCTGAAAATAAAGGGCGGGATGTAGGTATAATCAATATTTACGGGAACAAGAAGCTTTTCAGCTTCGGGAATGACCTGCTGATCGGTTGTATATCTTCGATAGCCGAAATATTCTTCAAGGAAGGTATATGCACAATAGAGAGTGCCTCGTTTTGCTCCGCCTGTAATAACAATGTCATCGTCTGACGTTTTAATACGTACACCCTCATCGCCAAGGGCAGAGTAATCAACATCATCGTCATATTCTCTGTTATTTCTGCCAACAGAAATTTCTTTTTCGGTCTTCTGTGTCTTATCGGTTATCACAGAAATATCAGTTCCGTTTATTGCCTTAAATGTATCTTTCAGGAGGTTTGCGGCGGTGATTTCAGCTTCGCTTGCTGTATCGGAAATGACGATAACATATTCGTTTGTTATTTCAAAAACTTCCGTTTCGATCTCCAGTTCTGCCGGAGGAGTGAATATATGGCCCTGAGGCTCTGCCGGAACAAATGTCGAAAAAATTGATGTCAGTGTTACGCTTAAAAATGTAAAGAAGGGCATAATATAACGCGGATTGATAGAGTTAAAAAATGTCATAACAGAATCCATAAATCATTCCTCCTGCGGATATTTGTTTAATCACATTGCTCAATACACACAATAGTTTTCAGCCGTCAACTGAACATATTAAATCATTCATAGCATCAAGCAAAGTTCCCGCGGTTTTGGGACCAACGGAATTTGTTTCTTCATAATGCTGTCTGTCAAATGAATCATAGGGAATATTGAAATAAGGGAACCATTCGTGAAGAAGGAAATCATTTTCAGGAATGATATAGCCGATTTCATCGTTGCAAAGTCCCAGTACAAAATTGTGTTCACAGCGGGACATTTCAGTTAGAGGCTTGTAGAATGCCTCTGTTTTATTTGCAGATTCTTCTGCAGAAAGGAAGTTTCCGCTTTCAAGTTCGGGATAAAGCTCACCGGGAATCATATAAACACCTATTTGCCTGCTTCCCAGCTCCATATATGAAACCTCAGTGATTATTGAAATTTCGCTTAATCCGTTTTTTGATAGGTCATTATTAAGAACACCTATATATCTTGCAAGAAGAAGAGCAGTGTTTTCACAGATTATGCTGACACTTCGGGATTTTATGTTAACCAGAGGAGTGATTTCCGCATAATTGTCTATTTTAAGAATAAGTGCTGCAGTTTTTTCCCCGAATTCCTTTGTGTGTTCGATACATGCTGACAGTTCACCTTTATAGAAGCTGTCAAATTCCGCACCTGTAATAAGACCGCCGATTGCTCCGTTTAAGAAAACAACATTCGCATTGTCGGTTTTTTCCTGAATTTCCTTTGTCATATAAGCGGGGAAGTCAGCACTGATAACATTTGTTTTGCTGCCGAGCATTTCAGCGTGACAGGCAAAATTTACAATATAGGTTTCCGTGCTCTTATCTTCGGGAACAAAGCGTATGCTTGTGATTACAGAATTATAGTCAACAGGAGTTCTTGTGTCTGTTTGTAATCCTTCTGCTTCAGCAGTTCCAAAATAAAGCTTGCCGTCTTTTCTGGCCTTGTAGGCTTCTATAATTGCCGTGACGGTTCTATCTTTAAGCAGGAGCATAAATTCATCGTTTTTTCCGTCTGAGTAAAAATCAGAACCCCAAAGACCTTGTGTGTCAACTGCAGAATGAGTGTGCGTTGAATTGATGTTAATTGATTTAAGAGACGGAATTTCTCCGCTTTCAATAACCTTTTGTCTGATATCGTTTATATCGGCACGGCTTAGTCCCACGCAGTCTACAGCACAGATGATTATGCCGCCTCTTTCGGTATTGTCATCAAGATATACTGCCTTTGCAAGCATATCGTCAAGAACAGCTGTTGCAGGGTTGTTTGTGTTATAACCCGCAATGTAATATGTATCTGAAGTTACATCAGTCGGGGTTAAAACAGCACTTGCAAAGCCGACTGTCCATTGTTCACCCGGTGTTTCAGAAAAAACACTGTCTCCGGGAAGCATGTATTTTGCTTCAGCATCCTTGGTGGTGAACATAGAATTCGGAATGGCGATGGTAATCAATGTTAACAGAGCCGAAATGATTTTACGGACAAGGTTAGGTATTTGTAAAAACCTTAATATTTCCATCTGAAATTACCTCCATTTGTTAATAAGAGCTTCAAATGCTTTTGAGAATGCTGAGGCAGTATAAGAGCCTGTTGAAACGGTTTCTTCATAGTGGCCATCTTCATTGGATGCCGAATAATCATTATCCGGTACGATATAGCCTACAGCATCGTTACACAGACCGAAAACAAGTATTTCATCGTCTTCAGCAAAATAAGTTTTAAGCTCCTTATGGGGATATTCTGTACCGTTATAGGCCTTGTCTGCGGAATAGAAGCCACCATATATAAGCTCCGGCATAACCTCTCCGGGAGCTTCAATAATCTTTATATTTTTACCGATTTCAATATATCCCATTTCACTTGTAAGATAGACCTTTCCGTTTTCCTTGAAGCCGTTTGCATTGCAAAGCTTAGCTCTTTCAGCAAGAAGAAAAACGAAGTTATTTATCTCAAAATCAACCTGAGCGTGTGATATATTGAGAATTGGCTCTACAGGCTCACCGTTTTCCGCAAGATTGTAAAGAATATCTGCAACAATAAGGGAATATTCCTGCATTTTTTCAAAAGCAGTAAGGTCATTTGAAATTCCGACTCTGTAGTCAGTGTTAATATAGATAGCACCGCCGATTGCACCCTGAATAAAAATGAAATCAGCATTCTTTTCTGTTGTTACTGCCTGTTCTACATAGTAAGGGAAGTCACCTGAAAGCTCGGAGTTACTCCAATCCGTGTTTACGGGATGTGCACCGAAGTTGGTAATATAGATTTCTTTTTTAGCTGTGTCCTTGGGAACAAAACGGAACAAATGGATTTTTTCATCTATTGAATAGGGTGCTCTTCCGTCATAAAACATTTCAGGACAGGTTTTTGCAGAATAATAGAGTGTTCCTTCACTGCGGTTGTTATAAGCCTCTCTTATGGCATCTGCCGTTTTTGTGATAACGGAATTGATATAGTCTTCATTTCTTCCGCTTTCAGGAATGTTGCCCCAAAGTCCCTGTGTATCAATGGCACTGTGGCAATGAGTTGAGCCTACATCAATGCTCAGAAGCTTGCCGTTTCCTGTTATGTCTGAAAGCTTTTCGCGGATTTCTTTAATATCAGCGTTCATAAATCCGACACCGTCAATCCACGCAAATGCCGCAGCACCTCGACCTGAATTATCATCAAGAACAACAGCTCTTACACATAAGTCATCTATAACACCGGTTGCTTCCTGTGCGGGAAATTTAAGATAACCGCCGAGGAAATACTTTGTTTCATCAATATCGTCAGGTGTCAGGCTTCTGCGTGCAAATCCTGTTGACCAATACTGAGAAACAGCGTCATCAATGAAGACCACATTGCCCTCAAGGAAATTTTCAGCAATTTCTTCGGTGGGACGGGCATCATAGCCTGTCTTGGTTGCACTCTGCAAAACTGCATTGAGAAGCAAGGGAAGTCCCATAAGTACTGCCATAATTGCATAAAACCATCTTGTTAAAACTATCATAATATAACCTCCGCCAGTTTAATATATCATTCAATTCTGCTTTCAGGTCAATGTCATCAGACAATCGGGCAGGTAAAGAATTATATCTGTCAATAAGATTTAGAATTTCTGTTTTTTTCGAATTGTCTCTGTTTTTGATATAAGAGAATGCATTATCAAAAAGCTCACAGGCAACAAAGAATTTCTGTGACCACTTTGTAAGCTCCTTGCATATGGGAATATCCTTCATAAGATATTCTTTAGCGTTTCGCATTTTTTTCAGATATTCCTCGCATAAGGAAAATGCTGTCTGTATATCGCCATTTTTGTATGAGAATTCTATTTTATCCAATGCTTCATACATCCGTCTTGAATTTGAATCTTTAAGGCAGGAGGTGTAAAGGTGGTCAGCGAAAACTATAAAAGCATCAGAATTTTCTTGCCCGATAACCTCTTTGATTGCATTTTCCCAAGACCTTTGCGGATTATAACTTTCGGTATCCCATAAATAATCCCCGTATGTAATAAGAGGAATTTTAGAGCATTCGGCATATTCCATGCAGTTTGCTATTATGCCTTCGGAATATTTCCATAAATCAATATCACGGTTTATAATCGGCCCCAGATGCATTTCATTATACATGGCACAATCGTTTACCGGATAATTATCCCAATAAAGAGGCTTGTGATGAGTTCCCTCAATAAATCTGATTGCCTCAATACTTGTAAGCTCACGTGAGCATATGTCCCGACCTGTCCAGAAAACAGAAATCAAAGGGGAAATATTCTGTCCCAGCTTTGAAATATAGTATTCATTTCCCTTTCCGTGATAAAGAGTAGGACAGACAGTGAGCTGTATTTTCTCGTCTATATTTTTCAGTTCATCATAATATCTGTTGATAAGCACAATATGAGCGTTTACTGTTTCCTTATAAAGCTTTTTGTCTTCATCATAGAAAAGCTCCTCATCAATATCATCCAGAAGCAAGCCGAAATTTCTGATGCCGATTGAATAAAGCTGACAGGTTTTTTCCATAAGTGCAGCAAATTCATTTTCATCGGAATACTTTATCGTAAGTCCGGGAGCAATGCACCAGAAAAAATCCATATAGTATTTTTTTGATAAATCAACGAGATGTTTAAGCTTATTGAGCTCATCTGTCGGATAGCTGTCACGCCATTTTTCTCTGTGATATAAATCATCCTTAGGGGCATAGTAAACAGTATTCATTCTGTTCTTTGCCATAAGAGCCATGACGGATTTGCGCTTTTCATCACTCCATGGTGTACCGTAAAAGCCTTCTATATATCCTCTCACTCTGAAAGACGGAGAGCATATGAACCTTCCGTTGTGAAGCTTATTTTCATTTTTACGCTTCACAATATCACATAGTGCATAGAATGCACTTTTTTCTCCGAAGCATTCAATATTAATATCAGTATCGGAAATATCAAGTATATATTTTTCATCAGTGACTCTTTGTGATTTTTCGCAATACACAGTATGCTTCACGTCGCTGTAGGTTATATGTACTGTAAAGTCATTCAGCTCATTGCCGAACAACTCTGAATATGCGGGTATACTGCTCAAAATACATCACCTCACAATAAATAATACAACATAAATATAAATAATTCAATAACATCAGCAACGAGAATGTTGATTTTTAATGACCTGAATGTTAAAATTTAGTAAAGTAAAAAAGGGGAGTCCAAAATGAGCATAAGACCGTATGAGTCCAAGGATAAAAATGATGTGCATTTTGTTTGTCTTAACAGTGAAGGACCGTGTAAAAGTACGAGCAGAGGGATAAATTTTGCTTTAGCAGTTTACTGTGACTATTATATTGAAAAAGAGCCCGAAAACTGTTTTGTTGCAACAGATGAAAATGATAAACCGGTCGGCTACATTATTTGTGCCGAGGATTTTGATTCTTTCAGAAGCTGCTTCGAGGATGAATATTGCACAAGAATTAAAAAATGGGAATTTCGCCGTAAAAAATCAGCATTGAGGTCAATAGTTCCCCATGAAAAATACAAGCTTGAATATCCTGCACATCTCCATATTGATATATTACCCGAATATCAGCGTATGGGATTAGGTCACAAACTGACAGACGTTCTGACGGAGCATTTAGCTAAAAAAAGTGTTAAGGGTGTTATGCTTACCACATGGATAAAAAACACAAAGGGAAGAGGCTTTTATGATAAATATGGCTTCACACTGCTTGAAGAGACAAAAAATTGTGCGGTTTACGGCAAAAAGCTCTGATTGAAACTTTTGTTATACCTGAATTATTTAATATCGTTCTATCTGAGTAGGAATGTGTATGTTAAAAATAATCTGCGGTGCATTATCTGTCGGTGGTTATATCACGATAATATCTTCTGTGATAACTCTAATAATTGTACTTTTTGGTAAGGATAAAAAATTCGCAATCAAAGGTCCTTTAACAGCACTTGCAATAGGAAATCTCTTGGTGTTGTTATCATTGTTAATTCTGCGATTTGTATAAACGAGGTTGTTATGAAAAGCGATTTTTATAAAGAGGTATATGAATTTCTTTGTGAAATTCCGGACGGAAAGGTAACTACATACGGCAGTATTGCCGAGAGGCTCGGAAATCGGCATTACGCAAGGATTGTCGGAAATGCCCTTCACGCCAATCCCGACGGAGATAAATATCCTTGTTATAAGGTGGTAAGCGGCAACGGAAAACTCAGTGCAAACTATGCATTCGGCGGAATTCATGCACAGAAAAAACGCCTTGAAGAAGATGGAATAGAAGTGAATGATTTTCGTGTTGATCTGAAAAAGTACGGCTTCTGAATGAATTTTTATAAATAATTACGGAGACATAATAATGACAGCTATTTATGTTATCATCTCAATAATATGCTTGTTGCTTTTGTATACGGTGATTGAGGTCGTTTTTCTTGTGCTGAAAAAACCGGTGCAGGAACTACCGTCTGAAAATGACACTGAATATTATTCAACAGATGTAAACGGAAAAAAATTCGAAGAACTATATCTGTATTTGTCTGAAGAAAAAACCGAAACGCATTTTAATGAGGACGAGATTTACCTAATGTTATTTAAGCAGTCGGAATATATGAAAGCTCGGTTTGACTGTGCGGATTTCAGAGCGCAGCTGCTTTTTAAGATATATAAGGACTGTGGTGAGAAACTGAGTGAAAGGTGTATGCTCCTGATTAAAGACACATTTCTTTCATTTAAGTACTTTATGGATGAGCCCGGTGATGACAGTATGTGTTTTTGGTCGGAAAATCATCAGATTCTTTTTGCCGTCAGCGAATATCTTGCAGGACAGCAATGGCGTAATGAAATTTTTTCCAATGACGGTAAGACAGGCAAGGAGCATATGATAAAAGCAAAGGAGCGTATTGATGCTTGGATGAAGCAACGCTTTGATTACGGTTTTTCCGAATATCTCAGTAATAACTATTTGGCTGAAGATATTTCGCCTATGGCAAACTATATTGCTTATTGTGAGGATAAAAAATCTGCAGAACAAATGAAAATCATTATGGATATTCTTTGGCTTGATGTCGCTCTTAACAGTGTCAATAACCGTTTTGTTTCTGTAAGCTCAAGAATGTACGGTAATAATAAGGCGGGCAATTTTTACGGAAACAGTATACAGTCAGCAATGAATATACTTTGGGGTACGGATATAGCAAATCATATGCTTGAAAATTCTTATATTTCCGATACTGAAAGAGAGCTGATAGAAGCATCTCTCAACAAAAAGCCTAATCACATAGTTTTGTGTTTTAATGACATTGTAGAAAAAGGTATTTATGTTCTTCCTGAGGTAATTAAGGATATTGCACTTTCAAGTGAAAGCTTTTGTTCAAAAATGAGTTGCGGTCTGTCGCCGGATGAAATGGAGCAAGAGGGACTTATAGGACAAGCTCCATATCAGATTATGGCTCAATGGGGAGCTGAAACATTTACAAATCCTCAGGTTATAGAAAATACCATTGAATATCTGAGGTCTAATGAAATGTACAGAAACTCATTTCTCGGATATTTTAAGTTTCTTGATATAACCTTGTTGAAGCGGGTAAACTGGAAAAAGGTTGCAAAAAGATATAATCTTATGCCCCACGGAATTGCTACGGGCAGAGTTAATATTTATACATACCGAACAGCACATTACTCTATGTCAACATCCGTTTGTAAGGATGTTGATTTGTGCGGTGCACAGGAACACATTTGGAGTGCTGATTTGGGGGAAAATCTGACACTTTTCACAACTCATCCTGCGGGAAACGGCAAGGGACGTTACGGTTCCTCTCCCGGTTACTGGATAGGCAACGGCAGACGGCCTATGAGTGTTCAAGAGAAAAATGTTAATATCACTATTTATAAAATACCAACACATAAACGTATCGGTGAAACCGCTGTTTCACATATTACTCATGCTTATATGCCAAAGGCGTTTTATGATGAATTCGAGCTTAAGGATAATATTGTTTTTGCGAGAAAAAACGGCGTGTTCGCGGCACTTATTTCGAACGGCAGGCTTCAATATAAGCCCTTTAATGATGATTCGGCAAACGGTATCCATAAGGGGAGGAAGTTTTCTGATGAATTAAGACTGAAGGATGAATTTGACCTTTGCAGATTTGACGGTAAATATCATTCTTATGTTACTGAGCTTTCGGATGCTGACAAGGAGACCTTTGATGAATTCAAGGCAAGAATAAATAAAAACAAGATTATTTTTACAGATAACGGCACAGTTGAATATGAAACAGACTTAACTAAGATTTCTGTATCATATGACGGAGCATGGACTGTTAACGGTTTGCCTGCAGAAAAAGAATATTTACGATACGACAGCAAGTTCTGTAAGGCTGAAAGAAAGCCGTCAGTTATTACCGTAAAAAACGGAAATAACAGTCTGATTCTTGATTTCAATAATGTGAAAAGACATTTTTCCTGTCATTAAACTCTTATTTGAATGAATAAACAACCACTGACAGTCCGCCGACTTCAATCGGCAGGTCTGGCAGTGGTTATTTTATGTCTTATGCAATAACTATTTTGGAATTAATTACCTTTTTCTCTTGAATTTTAAGGCAAAAATCAGCCCGAATACAAGCAGTAAAATGCTCGCAATAAACAACATCAAAGATGATGAAGATATTGTACCTTGTGGACTGAACTGTGATAATCCGTTGTTTGAAATTGAATTTCCGGCAGGTTTTTGCTGTTGGATATTTTGCTGAGGAAAATCCCCGAAAGAAAAATCGGGTATATTACCGTTTTGAAATACATCGGGTGACTGCGGTCTTGAGGTATTGTTTTCTGCATCGTCTTTATATTTTGACTTCTCGGACGGTTTTTCGGCTGTTGTTTCATCATTTGCGGTGTTATCGGAATTGTTCTGAGGTCTTTGCATATCTGCTGTTGGGAAGTTCATTTCACCTTTGCCTCCCATTCCGCCCATTGAGCCCATATCACTTGTGTTAAGGTGGCTTGCATCAATAAGTGTTTCGCTTGTTTGGCTGACAGTAGTTGTTCCTATGGTGCCGTTAAGCTGACCTTTAATACTTTCAGTGCGAAGTGTGCAGAATTCCTTGAGTACTTCTGTGCCTTTTTGAAATTCATCGTAAGTGCAGAATTTTGTCGGATCCTTTTTAACATAAGGTGAAATCATAGATACCGTTGTATCAAAAAATTCTTCAAAATATCCGTTATCAAAATATAAGGAAATGAATTCCGAAAAATACTGATGATAAAGTGAAGTATATTCCTCGATGTCAAAAATCCAGTCAATCATCGGTCTGTCTCCGCTGCTACTGACAGACAGGGGAGTGTCAATCGGATCATTTACAGAGGCGGTTGCATCACCCGTTGACATAAAGCTTCCGAATGCGAGGTTATAGTCCCATGGAATCATTTGAAGCTTACCGTCTTTTTCGTAAAGATAGTAATTGTGAATCATTGTACCTGTATAGCTGTCACTGTTTACCACAAAGTTGTGTACTACAAAGTAACGGATAACCTCGTCAATGCTGACAGTGTTTTCAAGGTCATCTGCACTTCCCAAGCTTTTGAGTGCTTCAATCAAACGTTTTTTGTCAGCATTTGTAATATCTGTTTTTGCATTGTTAAAAATATTTTGATAACTGTCAATGTTGTCATCTGAATATTGAAGTTTAACATCAGATGAACCCATTCCGCCAAAGCCACCGGGCATACTGCCGCTGAAACCTCCGATTTTATCACCATCAAATGTCGGTATGCCCGATGCATCTGAACTCATAATCTCCTGCATAAGCATCTCTATGGTATTTTCATCAAGTTTAGACATAAGAGTCATAATATCAGTTAAAGAGATATTATCAAAATCTATGCCATCCAAAAGTGCTTCGTCAAGACCGAGCTTATTGAATGCTTCTCGTACAGCTTCTTCTTTGATGTTAAAATTAAAGCCTCCTATAAATTCCGGCGAAGGCATTTCTGCATTTGACGGTGGTGCGAATGAACTGCTTATTATTTGTGTAGCTTGTGAATATGTCGAGTAGCTTGTTTTGAGTTGTGAAAGGTTTGGAGATTTACCGTTTATGTCTGAATATGATTCGTTGCCCGACATATTGGATCCGAACGGATTTCCGTTCATATTCGGTGGCGTCATTCCTTCGGGCATCTGAGCGCCGAACGGATTTTCACTCATATCGGGAGGCGTTGTTTTCTCCGGTAACTGCGGTAATTCCGGAGTATTGTTAGCTGCAGTCTCATTTTCTGTTTTTTCTTCTGATTGTGAGTTTGATTCTTCGGTAACTGCTGTCGTTGTTTCTTCTTCTTTATTAAGCTCCGGTTGTTGCCCAACGGAAGAAGTTGCTTCATCTTCGGATTGTGTGTTACCTGTAAACATATCCATATTGAAATCCTTGCCGTTTCCTCTGCCTCCGCCCATACTCAGACTGTCGGGCTTGTATAACTCGCCGTAATCCTTGCCGTAATTTCGTAGCAGAAAGGATTCCTCTACACCTTCGACTGCAAGATAAAGTCCCCAGTCTTCACCGTTGACTGTAATATACGCATAACTGCAAAGCGGTGCGGCAACCCCCATTTTTGCCATCATCTGATAGGTGAGATAGTCTTTCATATATGTGTTATCCTGAATTAAATTGTTTAACACAAGCTTGTCTAAACCGTGGTAGGTTTTTGTGTTGTCGTAATGGTCAAATTCAATTTTGAAGCTGTAACGGTTGTTGCCGTAGGAATCAACTGAGCTTAATGATGTATTTCCCTTGCCTCTGATGGCTACATTTTTATAAGCTTCATTGTCAATTACAACTGAGCAATTATAATATTCTTCACTTTTGCAGTTCTCGATAAATTCATCCCAGTTGTCCATAATAATATCAATGGTATGAATTTTCGTATTGTCGAAAACAGCATTTTTATATCCCATTACGGTCGAAGCCTTCTGAATTCCCAAATTCTCGGAACCCACAAATAGTACGGTTATGAGCAATGTCAGAGCAAGAACAACACAGCAAATTTTATCAAAATGTTTATGTGTTGACATTGTTCATCACCTTATCCCATATATTCTCCGTTATAGCTTACGAGCACAGCACTGCAAACACCGTTGATGTTTGACATAATATTAATAAAATCTGTATTGTCATTCTTGAGTCTGACATCAAGATTGAGCTCAATAAAGCCTTTTTGTGCAGTTTTACTTTTCACTACACACTTATTGACATTGTCCTTAAGAAAATCCATAACAGCTTTTTCACTTTCAGAACAGTCACACTGTACAACAATAATATAAGGGTTGCAATGAGATTTTTTGTTTACAAAAACAAGAAGGATAACGCCGATGACGATACTGCCGATAACTGCAAGAGGGATCATACCTGCGGCAAGGACGATACCTACGGCAATAGACCAGAATAAAAATGCAATGTCAAGCGGTTCTTTTATAGCTGTGCGGAAACGAACGATTGAAAGAGCACCTACCATACCAAGTGAAAGAACTACATTTGAGGTTACTGCGAGAATAACAAGAGTAGAAATCATTGTAAGTGCAACAAGTGTTGTTCCGAAGGATGATGAGTACATAACACCCTGATAGGTTTTTTTGTATACGAGGAAAATAAACATACCTATTCCGAATGCAAGAGCAAGAGCTACTGCCATATCGAGAACGCTTACGCTTGTGATGTTTTCAAGAAAACTTGATTTAAAAATGTCATTAAAGGTCATAATAAAAAGCTCCTTTTTTGTGTTGTTGTTATCCGTATATTCTGCATACGGCATATTTAGAGAAATTGCCTGTGCGGCAGGCTGGAAGCTGGACAATATCCTTTATTATATCCGGAAGATACTCGTCCCATTTGACTTCAAGAATAATTGAATTCCCTGTAGGCACGGTTACACAGTCAGGGTTAAGAAAATCAGTGCAGTTCATACCTGTTCTTATATTGTAGTCAATAGTTACACGTACATTGCCGGCGGTGAATATAAAGGGCTCTCTTTCATAATCAACTATGGTTTTAGGTCTTAAACCCTGCGTTTTCATTTTCGAGTAAAGCTCATAAATAAGCGGTTCATTGCTTGTGAGCATCCAATCATAGTTGCCATTAATAATTGACTGTGCCATTTCTTCAGTCAGCATTGCACTCTCTTTAAGACATAAGCCGTTTATTTTGCTTTTCTTTTCAAGATGGATAACAGTTTTGTCATGATTGTAGTAACGGATACGGAATTTTTCACGTATATTTACACCGTTTATTTTTTCAGTCAATGCCTTATCGTCAGCATTATCAAAATACAGACTTCGCACAAAATATTTTCCGTTTATGGTATGACTGTCTTTTTTCATAACAGCCGAAAGTCTGCTGCGAAGGATCAGCATATCACCGATACTTATATTGTGCTTGTATTCGTGTCGGTAGTTCATATATTTCACTCCCTTCATTTTAAAGCATAAAATACCTTCCGTAGTCTGTGCAGACATTCTACAGAAGGTAGATTGAATGTAGATTGAAATAATGTAAATATTATTTAAGAGGTATTCTGACACGGAACTCCACAAGACAATTTTTGCAAAGCACTTCAATTTTTCCGTTATGGGCTTCCGTGA
>JAZNRX010000144.1:0-4393 GCA_045590915.1 Acutalibacteraceae bacterium
CTTCTGAGAGAGAATTATTCTCTTATGAAAAACTGGGTTGACTTTATGAGAAGCTGGGCTCTTAAAAAGAAGCCCGACGAGGGCGAGTCCACCGATCCCTATCTTTATGAGGGACATTGGCATTTCGGTGACTGGCTGGCTCTTGACCTTCCCGACAAGGAAGCGGTTGAGGGTGCAACCACGAAGGACATTATCGGCTCTGCCTTCTTCTATTATTCAACCTCCCTGCTCATAAAGGCCTCCGAGGTTCTGGAAATTGACTGCACATACTATAAAAATCTCTTAAAAAATATCAAGCGGTCGTTTATTAAAAAATACATCAACGAAGACGGCACTATGGTATGCAACACACAGACTGCCTGCGTACTGGCACTTCATTTCGGTCTTTACAATGACAAAACTCCTCTTGCAAAGCAGCTGAGCGGACTTGTTAAGGACTTCGGACATCTGACAACAGGCTTTGTAGGTACGCCCTATCTTCTTCATGTTTTATCGGACATCGGTGAAAACGAGCTGGCTTACGAGCTTCTTTTCAGAGACGAATTCCCCTCATGGTGCTATCCCATAACACAGGGTGCAACAACAATGTGGGAGCGTTGGAACGGCTATAAGCCCGACGGAACCTTTGCGACACCCGATATGAATTCCTTTAACCACTATGCCTACGGTGCGGTGGGTGACTGGATGTATGAAAAGATGTGCGGTATAAGGCAGAAGAACGGGACTGCAGGCTTCACCGATCTCATTTTTGCACCTGTGCTTACAGATAAGCTTTCCTTTGCCGAGGGCAGTATTGAAACAGCAAACGGCAGGATTTATTCCGGATGGGAAAGAACCGAGGACGGAGTGCTTTATACCTTTGAGGTTCCCGAAA
This sequence comes from Acutalibacteraceae bacterium, assembly GCA_045590915.1. Lineage (GTDB taxonomy): Bacteria > Bacillota > Clostridia > Oscillospirales > Acutalibacteraceae > RUG806. The sequence continues at coordinate 875 of JAZNRX010000144.1, forward strand.
ACACAAAAGCACAGGCAGTGCTGAACGGCAGCACATTCACATTAAATACAGGAATAAACAAAATCAAAATATAAAATTTAGCAAAATTTCATAAAATATATATTTTTGTAATTTTTTTTATCAAATCCTTTGATTTATCGGTATACATATGATATAATAAATCGGTGTGCGGGTGCATACGGCAGAAATCCGCACACCTCAGGAGATTTACGAAAAACACATAATGTTGAATACACCCGTTTTTATATAAGTTTAAAGGATTAAGGAAGTGCTTTTGTGGATAAATTCGTGATTCACGGCGGCAAACGCCTTGAAGGAACGGTCAGAATCGGTGGTTCCAAAAACTCATCGGTTGCCATTCTTCCCGCAACTATCCTTGCAAAAGGAAAATTCATAATTGAAAATGTTCCGGATATTGATGATATTCTCGTTATTCTTGAAATCCTCAGACATCTGGGTGCAAAGGTAGAAATAACATATAACAGCCTCGGTGAAAAGGTTTTTGAAATAGATACAACAGACGTAGTTTCAAAGGATATTCCCTATGAGCTTTCAAGCAAGCTTCGTGCTTCCTACTATTTTATAGGCTCTCTTTTAGGAAGATTTAAGAATGCTCGGGTTGCCATGCCCGGCGGCTGCAGCTTCGGAAGCGTACGCCCCATCGATATGCATCTTAAGGCATTTGAGGAGCTTGGAGCCGCAACAAGAACATTGGGTAACATTGAAATTGAACTGAAGCAGCCCTCGGTGGTTGCCACTCTCAATGCCCTTATTGCCGCAATCAAATCAAGCGGCACAACCATAATCAGAAATGCCTCAACAGAGCAGATCATCAAGGATGTAATTTCCGACCTCAAGGCAAGAAATGCAAACATTGAAGGCGGAGGAACGGACACAATCACTGTTGCAGGCTGTAAGCTTGACACCGCTATTCTTGAAAGTGAAGCCACCATAAAATTTGACGCTCATTCCGAATCGGCAACACTCAATTTTATGCTTATGGCACTCAATTCCAACCGTACAACAGTTTTAACCCATGCATCAACCGATGAAAATTTCATCACACTTGCAAATACCCTCAACAATATGGGGGCAAACATAAAGGGGGCAGGAACGGATACTGTTATCATAGGTCCTGCAAAAACAGCAAAGAACGATTACGGCATTGTTGAAGCCGTTGCAGACGAGCTTGTGGGAACCACAATCAACTTCAACAAGGTTTCCGTCGGAGCTACAATAAATGCCATCTTAGCCGCAGTTCTTGCAAAGGGCAAGACAGTTATAAAGAATGCGGCAAGAGAGCCTCATGTTGTTGACCTTGCAAACTTCCTCAACCTTATGGGTGCAAACATCCGCGGTGCAGGTTCAAAGGATCCCATTGAAATTACAGGTGTTGAGTCACTTCACGGCTGTGAATGGAGCATAATTCCCGACCAGATTGAAGCAGGCACATATATGGTTGCCGCCGCTGCCACAAACGGCTTTGTTACAATTACTCACGTTGAGCCCAAGCATCTCTCCGAAATCACCAAGAAACTCAGAGAATGCGGCTGTGTCATTGAAGAGGATTTCGAGTCCATTACCGTGCTTGCAGGAAAGAGAACAACTGCAGTCGGTCTGACAACCGCTCCCCATCCCGGCTTCCCCACTGATATGCAGCCTCAGTTTACAACACTCCTTGCAATAAGCGAGGGAACCTGCGGTGTAAATGACGGCATCTGGGAGGACCGTTTCCGCTATGTAAAGCAGCTCAAAAAGATGGGAGCCAATATTGAGGTTGCATCCAACAATAAATCAGCTGTTGTTACAGGTGTTGAAAAGCTTACGGGTACAACCGTAAAGGCAGATGACCTGAGAGCCGGTGCGGCAATGATTATTGCAGGTCTTTGTGCCGAGGGTGAAACTATCATCGAAAACATCAGCCATATTGACAGAGGCTATGAGGATGTGGTTGAAAAGCTCACATCTCTCGGAGCATCAATAGAAAGACGCTCCTTCCCCGAGCCGACAGAAAGCAGCTGTCAGTAATCAGAAATATTTAACCCCTTTTTCCCGACTGTGAGAAAAAGGGGTTTTTATTATACTCTTAAATTTACCAAAGAAGCTGCCACTTTTCCGTCTGGGCACCCTCAAGCGTTCCGTAGCCTGAAACTCCCATTCCCGAAAGCTCGGCATAGGTACTCATATTAATAGTATATGTCACACTGTCAACAAAGCCGTCAGCACGGATATATGCATCAATAACCGAGCCGGGATAGGTTATATCAACACGGCTTATTGTTATTATCTTGAAATCCATATCCGAGGTATCAAGATAACCTATTGCCCCGGAATTAAATTGGGGCACCTCGCCCATGGAAACCGTTTCGGGCACAAGCACAATTCTTATATGAACTTTATCACCTGCTTGTTCTATGGTTGCCTGACTGACACCCTCCTCGGAAAGAGAATATGCAGTTCTCTGGGGAAGAAGCACAGGCACTGTCTCACCGTCGGAATTCACCGCAGTGCCGCCGCTGAAGCTCAAGGTCTGCTGTCCTTCACTTCCCACAAGCTTCACAATATTGGTTGCAAGAAGGTCGGTAAGTGCACCGCCGGGGTGAGCATCCTTTACATCCGCAACAAAGCTTTCGGTATGATTTACGGTAAGATTGCCGCTGTAATTTCTTGTCTTATTAAGTGCCGTCTCATATTCATCCAGAATCTGTCTTTTGGTGTACGAGGAATAATTCTTATCCGCTGAAGTATTGACGGTGGTTTCCTCGGGAATAATGACAGGGGCAGTTGTATGCTCCTGCACGGCGGTTGTGTTTTCGGGGATTTGGGGCAAAGTTGTTATTTCTGCGGCAGTGGTGTTTTCAAGCAGTATTGCTGTGGTATTTTCCGCAGGAGCCTGTGTGATATATTCGTAAGCCGCGGTAGTGGAAGCTCCGATATCTGCCATTTCATCAAAAGGTGTGTATGGTATGCATGAGCATAAAAGCACGGAAAAAGCAAGAACAAGAAGCAGACATAAGGACTTTTTCATCAGATTTATTCTCTCCTCACCCAAAATAATACAAGTCAATTTTCAATCCGTTAAAATAATTATATACCCGAAAAATACTTATGTCAACATCTCACACAAAATGCCGCAGGTGTTAATGGTAAAAATAAACAAACTTTTAATAAAAATTCAAACAGTTATATTTCACGCGTTGCATAAACTCCATTTTTTAATTTTTAGCACAAAATATCTAAAATATATTGATTTTCCGACAGGCGTTTAGTAGAATGTTAACAAGGCTTGTTTAAATAAAGCTTAATAATTTAAAGGACTGAAATTATGACAGAAAACAGATTCCGCGAGGACAAGGCACAAAATATGATGATCCCGGCAGATAATCTCAACTGCTATGAGTTCTTTCTCAAAGCAACAGAAATCTACGGCGATTATGACGCTTATCAGCATATGGATCAAAGAGGTAAGAGAAGCGAACTGATTGCTGATATCGAAGCTCTCGCGACCTACTTCACAAA
>JAZNRX010000145.1:0-3168 GCA_045590915.1 Acutalibacteraceae bacterium
TTTCTGTATGTACATCTGTGGAAGTCCTTGTTATAGCAGAAGGTACAGCTGTGAGGACAGCCCTTTGCAGCATAAAGATATAGCATTTTTTTGCAGCCGTAAGAGCCCTGAAAATATTTCGGAACATCAATAAGCTCCCAGTTAAGAGGGGGAAGAAGAGATAAATCAATAAATTCTCTTTCCTCAGTAAAAATCACCTTGCCGCTGTCATCCCTGAAGGCAAGTCCCTTTATGCCGTAAAGAGAGGTAATTCGTCTTTCATAATAATCCGCAAGCTCAAGCCAGGTTTCTTCACCTTCACCGAGAGAAACTCCGTCAATAAAATCATATTTCAGAGTAAGCTCCGTCAGCACAGAAGCAAGAGGTCCGCCCGCAATAACAGGACATCCGTAATCCTTAAGCTGCTGTGCGATATGGAGAGTATCCCCGATTGATTTATATGAGATAAGTGAAATACCTGCTAATTCGGGCATAAATTCATTAAGCACGGTCTTAAGCTCTGTTTTATCAACCGTTCTGTCGTAAATTCTGACAGTATGCCCCTCATGTTCAAGATATGAGGCAATTGACAAAAGCCCCAACGGCACCGAAACCGACCTTGTATATCGAGATGTGGATGGATTAACAAATAAAACTCTCATAAATACCCTGCTCTTATAGACATTTTATACTGATAATTATTTCAGAAAATAAAGAGAATATTTCTTTCTGATTTTGGGATGGAAGAAAATTGTAAACAAGGTTAAAATGTTAAATGCCGTATAAAGTGCACCTCTAAAAAAATACAATACACCTTGTCCGCACCAGGATTTTACTGCACTCATAATAACCTTTTCCAACTGTTCACTGCCGGAATTATCTGTAGGTGTGACAATTCCTCTGAGTCTTGCATATTTTTTGATTATAAGCAGCTCTTTTGTGGGCACACGGGTATAATTATCAAAAAGCTTTTCAAGCTCCCGAATCTTTGCATATTCATATATATCTGTTATATGAGCTAGCTTACCCGAAGCCACCAGCTTATTATACAGCTCAGAGCCGGGAATCGGTGTAAAGAAGTTATAAACCACGGCAGCACTGTCAAGAGATCTTGCAAGTTCCAACGACATCCTGATGTCATCCTCGTCCTCGTCAGGAAGTCCTATTATGAACATTGAAACCGGCACAATCCCTGCTTTGCTGCAAAGCTCAATATTACTTTTTACCTTATCAAGCGCCACATGCTTATTGACACTTTTAAGAATTCTCGGTGAACCTGATTCGATACCGAAAATGAGAGAACGACAGCCTGACTCATAAAGCATCTGAAAATCCTCAAGGGAATTAAGAATACCGACTCTGAGATAACCACTCCAACAGATATTCATATTCCTTTCAGCAAGTGAATTACAGAAATCCACCGCATCCTGTCTGCAGGAAAACAGCACATCATCCGTAAAATCAAAGCCGTCTGCTCCGTATTTTTCAACCAAGGTTTTCATTTCATTGAAAACCGTTTCCGGATTTCTGCATCTTCTCGTCGAGTGATGAAAGCCGGGATTATAGCAGTATGTGCATCTACCCGGACACCCCTTAGAAAAATACATGCTTATCATACGGTTAAAGCCGTATGTCTTCTGAAAATATCTTTTAGGCTCGATAAGAGACCAATCCAGTTCAGGCAGGCTTTCAAGATCAACAAAATCCCTGTCAGGATTGCGGATATACTGACCATCCTTTATATAGCTTAAGCCGTCAATATCAAAAAAATTCTTACCTGAATCAAAATTATCCGCTATTTCAAGCCATGTAACCTCACCCTCGTTAAGACTTACAAAATCTGCAAGTCCGCTGTCAAGTATTACCTTATCGATAGTAGTGGCAAAGCTACCGCCCCATATAACCATAATACCTCTTGCCTTTGCTGCCTTTGATATAAGTATTGCATCGTCAAGAAATGTGTGTGAAATTACTGAAACACCTATTACGTCAGGTGAATGTGATTTTAATACCTTATCAATTGAATCACTTTCAAAAAATCTGTCCCAAATAACTGCATTATGTCCGTTTGCGTTTAAGTTAGTAGCTATTGATAAAATTCCCAAGGGAGCATACGAACTTCTGAAAGAACTCTCAATTCGTGGATAAAACAATACTGTCTTCATTTAACTCTCCTTAATTTTCAAGCATGCAATCGGGTATAGCTAAATTTTTTTCAATTGCTTTTTGTTTTTTCTTCTGCTTTGATCATTCTTCAATCTTCAAATTGTATTTTTTATATACCGACGGGAAGAAATGTGCCCAACAAAAGATATCCGTAAATTCATAAGCCGATATCAATAAAAGCTGCAGTGCAAATTTAAGGTCATGTCCCTTAAACTGCTTAAGAACATCCTCAATATCCTTTTTTGCAATATCATATGTTCTTGATGTAGTTGAAAAATATTTTCTCGAAAAGCCCTTCCATAAGAAATACGCCCTCACGGCCTTTAAGTCCTTTGATGGAATTTTTGAGAAATTCGGTTTCGGAGAATAAAAGAACTTTACATTTGTGTATTCCTTAAAGGTTTTCGGCGGAATATATCTTCCGCTTTCCACAAGCTCATTGTAAAGCTCAGTTCCGGGACCCGGCATAAAAAAGAAAAATGTTCTCTGCGTTGAAGGAATATCCATAGCCATATTGATGGTCTCACGGAACTGCTCCTCTGTTTCATCGGGGAAGCCTATGATAAAGTTTGCAAGAGACACTATATCAACCTCTTTGCAAAACTCAAAGGTTTCCTTTATTTTCTCATAGGGTATATTCTTTTTTATGGTTTTAAGCATTGACGGTGAGCCTGTTTCAATGCCGAAATCAACGGCAACGCAGCCCGCCTTTTTCATAAGACGGAATTCTTCAAGAGTAAAATATCCTGCTCTTGTCTGTGCCACCCATCTGAAACCAAGCCCCGATTCTATAAATGCATTACAGATATAATGTAATTCATCCTTTGTTTTACCGAACAGCTCGTCCGCCAGATAGATACAGTCAACACCGTGATTTTCCATCAAGTATTTTACTTCGCTGAAAAAAGTCTCAAGAGGCTTCATTCTGTGACAGCGGCGATGGAACTGTGAATTGAAGCAGAAGGTACACTGTCCGTAACAGCCCTTGGATACATATAAAAGTGCTGTCTTTTTACAGCCGTA
>JAZNRX010000146.1:0-4575 GCA_045590915.1 Acutalibacteraceae bacterium
GATGTTCTCCAGCCATTCTGCCGTAAAATTTGCATCAACGGTATCAAAAACCGTAACCTTTTCATCGAGAACCACATATGAATTATATGCCATTCCCTCGGGAACAACATACTGACCTTCAAAAAGATCAACCTGACGGTCATTTACACCTGCATACTTTATATCATTAGTAATTAACATAGCCTTATCTCCTTATATATCTGTCATATCAATGTAAACTGACTTCATTTGCACATTTTCCCGTGTTACTGAATTCAACGAAGTTTTCAATGGTTGATTTTGCAATATTATCAAGAGCTTCCTCTGTCAGAAATGCCTGATGTGAGGTTACTATAACATTGGGCATTGATATAAGACGGGCAAGAATGTCGTCTTCAAGAATATGACCGGAATTATCCTCGAAAAACAGATCGCTTTCTTCCTCATAAACATCAAGACATGCAGCACCGACCTTACGGGATTTAATCCCCTCCAGAAGTGCTTCGGCATCAACCAAGGCTCCCCTTGAGGTGTTTATTATCACCACGCCTTTTTTACAGATTTCAAGTGTTTCGCGGGAAATGATGTGGTGTGTTTCTTCTGTCAGGGGGCAATGCAGAGAAATTATATCACTGCTTTTCATAAGGTTATCTATATCGGTATATTTAACCCTTTTTTCTTCTTCAATACTCAAATCGGGATATTTATCAAAGGCAAGAACATTCATTCCGAAGCCCTTACATATATCAATAAAAACCTTACCGATTTTACCTGTCCCTATAACACCTACGGTTTTTCCGTGAAGGTCAAAGCCTGTAAGCCCCGAAAGACTGAAATTGAAATCCCTTGAACGTATATATGCCTTGTGTATTCTTCTTATAGAGGTCAGAAGCAGTGCTATTGCATGCTCTGCCACTGCATAGGGAGAATACGCAGGCACACGAAGCACATGAATTTTCCCTTCTGCATATTTTATATCAACATTATTGCAGCCTGCACATCTCAGTAAAATTATTTTTGTTCCCATTTCACAAAGAGCGTCTATTACTTCCTTGTTGACGGTATCATTGACAAAAACACATACCGCCTTGAAGCCCTTTGCAAGAAAAACGGTATCCTCATTAAGCTTTGTTTCAAAGAACTTTATTTTTATGCCAGCCCTTTCACCGTATCCGGAAAAGGCATTTATATCATATGGCTTTGTATCAAAAAATGCTATACTCATTTTAACTCCGTTGATTTTATTTTTTTATTCTGAATCAGGGGAAGCACTCCGTAAAAAGTAATACCGCCTACTACTATAATAAATCCCGTTACAGCAAGAGCTCCGGGCATTTCTCCTGTTACCAAAAACACGGGGATGGGATTAAAAACAGGCTCGATAGTCAGAAGCAGAGAGGTTTCGATTTTGTTGATTATCTGACAGCCCTTGGCATAGAAAATGTTGGCAAGACCGTATTGGAATATACCAAGCACCAACACCCAGAAAATAATTTTCGGTGAAAATGCCATATTTTTATCAAAAAACATAAAGGGAACACAGACTATGAAGCTTAAAATGTTGCTGAGGTACATTCCGTCATTGGAATCTGCTCTTTTGTCACTGAAAATAATAATCTGTGCTGCAAAGGAAACTCCGGACAGAAGCCCTAAAATGTTTCCCAGCATCCTCGTTGTATCCAGCTGATCGACAAAAGACAGAACACAGCCTCCGAAAACCATCAGAACAATAAGTGTTTCAGACAGCTTTGCCTTTTTTTTCTGAAAAAATACCGAATACAAAAACACGAATATGGGGGCGGTATACTGTAGTACTATTGCCGTTGCGGCAGTGGTGAGCTTTATGGACATCATATAAAGTATGCCCGTAATACTCATCATAATTGCACCCCAAAGGGTATATTTGTTAAATTTAATTCCGAATCCTTTTCTGAGGAAAGCAAACATAAGTATTCCGATGCCGCATCGGGATGCCATTATGGAAAAGGAATTCCACGGAATTGACTTTACACATACTCCCGCAAGTCCCCACAGAAGTGCAGTTCCGATTATAAAAAATCTGCCCTTCGCCTGTTGCTTTTTTGTTATATCATTATTCATAGCAAAACCTCTTTTTTCACCGAAATATTCTAACAAAAGAGAAAAGAAAAATCAATATGCACAATATAAAAAGGTTTATTTTGTCTATAAAAACATTGACATAGAAATCCGCCTTTGCTAAAATATTAACGAAAAAAAATAAAAGGAGAATTATTTATGTTCGGAAAAATCGTTATTCTGATTATGTCTCTTGTGATGACACTTACAAACACACTGGGACTTAATTTCGTTGCTCCCGCAGATGAAGCCGATGATGTAAAGAATGTGATCATTCTTATCGGTGACGGTATGGGATTCAATCATCTCAATTCAACCGAAAAGGTACACGGAGTTGACCTTTCAATCTACAACCGTTTTGAATATTACGGTGAACAGACAACCCGTTCTGCCAGTGCACTTGTTACAGACTCTGCCGCAGGCGGCACAGCACTTGCAGTAGGCACAAAAACAATAAACGGCTATGTCGGTGTTTATCCCACAGATCCTCTCGGTGTCATTGCCGTTCCCGCATCTGTTACCGATGTTGCTATGAAATACGGCAAGGCAACAGGTATTGTTACATCCGACTCCATAATGGGTGCAACTCCTTCTTCTTTCTCGGCACATGTCCGTGACAGAGATCTCAGCGAGGAGATTTTTGCTCAGCAGGTCGTTTCAGATATTGATCTCATCTGGGGTGCGGCATCAGATATCGTTACAGAAGCAGAAGTTAATGCAAACGAAAAGGTTTACGTAAATACACTTTCTGAGGTTCAGGCTCTTGAGGCAGGACAGAAATCCATCGGTCAGTTTGACAGTACAACCTTATGGCAAGGCAATGACAACGGTGATAACCCCACTCTTTCCGAGCTTGCCGCAGAAGCCATTGAAATTTTAAGTCAGGATGAAGACGGCTTCTTTATGATGCTTGAGGCCGCTCACATTGATAAGCGCTCACACTCACAGGACGGTGACGGTGCCATGACTGCAGTTCTTGAGTTTGACAGAGTTGTTGATGTTGTTCTTGATTTTGCTGAAAAAGACGGAAATACTCTTGTTGTAATTACCGCTGACCACGAAACAGGCTCCGTTACTCTTCAGGATGACGGCACTTACGAGTGGACAACAGGCAGCCATTCAGGCGCAAATGTTCCTTGCTTCGTTTACGGTGCAGATTCCTTTATCGCAGACGGTGAAACAATTGACAATACAGACATCCCCGATTTCGCAGTTGCTTATATGACAAACAATGAACAGGCTTTCCCCTGTCCCCTTGTTTATCTCACAGAAGAATAAGACATATGCCGTGCAGAGAAATCTGCACGGCATTGTGTATACTGATAGTTTTTTCACTCAGTATGATTTTTCTTTTTTGTAAAAAATGATTTTCGGATTTTTTACAATTTCCTCAAATTCATCTTTAACGGAGTGCCACCCTATTGCATATCTGCTGTTTTGGGGCTCCCATCTGCCGTAGCAATCCGCTGCGGCTTTTATCCTTTCAAAAGAAAGCTCATCTGCAATCAAGTCTTCATAAGCATTTTTCGGAAATATCTCACGGCAGTTCCCCTCAAAGCAGCTGTCAGTCACAAGAAGCATTTCGGAAAACAGTCCGAGGCCGAAAAGCTTTTCACAGGATACGCCTATTGCCTTATGATCGGGGTTTTGTCTGCCGTAAAAGCAGGGAGAAACGGCTCTTATTCTGAAATCCTCTTCATCGGGAAAAAGCTTCATTGTTTCAAGAATAATAAGCTCAGCCTGTTCCTCGGAAAGACTTCCGTCAAGACCTCTTTTTTCATGGATTATCACGTTTGTCTTTTTTACACCGAGAAGAGAACAGCATTCAGCAAACTCACGGTCACGAGCATGAGAAAAAGCCTGTCTTGACAGAGGATAAATATGCTTGCCCTCATGAAGCCAACAGTCCTCACCGTTGCAAAGCACCCCGAAAACACCCGAGCCGCCGCCGTCAGTGCACAAAATTACATATGTATCATCATAATTAGCTTGAACTTCCTTTGTTAAAAGCACACCTGTGTTGAGCAGTTCATCATCCTGATGGGCAACAAAATATAAATTTTTCATATCAGATATAATTCCTCGCCAGAATAAAGCATACCCACAAAGCAACCACGAAAGCGCTTTCTGCGGGAATTGCAAGCTTCGTGTAGGGGCATTTCCAGCCCTTATCAACAAAAAGGAAAACGGTTCTTGTTGTAAGCACCGTGGTTGCAAAAATAACACCGCCCACAAGAGAATAATATGCAGTACCCAATGACAGTGTCAGGAACAATAAAAATGCACCGAGAGCAAATGAAATTCCTCCATAATAAACGCGGATTTCGGTTTTTCCTGCATTATCGACAGGCTTGATTGAAAAGCTCTCTGCATTTTTGAGAGGCTTGGCAATAAAAACAACTGCCATTCCCCAGAAATAGCCGATAAGACATATAACGGCAAAAAGTGCGGGAGGATTAGTGCTCCATAATTCTTTTAACATAATTTATATCTCCTTTG
>JAZNRX010000147.1:0-4866 GCA_045590915.1 Acutalibacteraceae bacterium
AACAAAATAACAAGACCTCCGTAAAACAAAAATCCGGAGGATATGTGCGGATAAAACGAAAGCACTTCTTATATATAATTGCAAGTATTAATATATTATTTATTCTTCTGTGCCGAGAAGCCACGGGAGACTGACACCGAGTACCTTTGAGATTATAACAATCTCATAATCAAAAACGCCTCTTATCTGTCCTTCAAGCTTGGAAAGACCTGATGCATTTATATCCATCCCTTCAACCTGAAGACGTGCAAGAAATTCCTTCTGCTTCATTCCCAGTTCCTTGCGCTTTTTCTCAATGCGTGCTCCTACAATGTTTTTATCTCCAAGCTCCTGCTTTCTTAATCTCATTGCAATCTCTCCCAATCAAACAATTAACAATTTTGTAACAATCTTAACATAAAATTCTCAAACTGTCAATAAAATGTGTTGTTTTTGTATTAATTTTCGAATACTTGTCGATTTTTATAAAATATTTTTTCTTCAGATTAATTGTAATGCTCACAAAAATGTGCTAAAATAAGGTCAATCAATGAAAGGAACAACCGCTATGAATAATATTTCAATGAATAAGTGCGACCTTCTGTTCGATTTTTATGAGTTGGCACAGTCAAACGGATTTCTCACCAACGGCATAGATGAAACAGTTGCCTGGTTTGATATGTTTTACCGACCTGCCCCCGAAATCGGAGGCTTCTGCATAATGGCAGGTGTCAGTCAGCTTACCGAATATATAAGCCGTCTTTCCTTTTCTGAGGAGGATCTTACATATCTTGCAGACAAGGGCTTGGATGAAAGCTTTATCAATTATCTCAGAAACTTCAGATTTTCCTGTGATATATGGGCTGTCCCCGAAGGAACCCCTGTTTTTGCCAATGAGCCTGTAATAAAGGTTCGCGGTCCCGTAATTCAGGCACAGCTTCTTGAAACAATAATACTTCTTTCCGTCAACCATCAGTCGCTTATTGCCACAAAGGCAAACCGTATCGTCAGAGCGGCAGGCGGAAGAGCAATTATAGAATTCGGCTCAAGACGGGCACACGGCATCGGAGCGGCACTCAACGGAGCGAGAAGTGCATATATAGGCGGCTGCTGTGCAACCACCAATGTCAGCGCCGCAAAGCAGTATGACATTCCCCTTTTCGGCTCAATGAGTCACACATGGGTTCAGATGTTTGAGTCTGAATACGAAGCCTTCTGTGCTTTTGCAAGGCAATATCCCGACGACTGCGTGCTTCTCATAGACACCTACGACACTATGGACAAAGGACTTCCCAATGCCATAAAAGCCTTCAACGATGTGCTGGCACCTATGGGAAAACGTCCCAAGGGCGTCCGTATAGACAGCGGAGACCTTGCTTATCTGTCAAAGAAAATAAGAAAGGTTCTCAACGAATCAGGCTATCCCGACTGTGATATTTATGCCTCAAACTCCCTTGACGAATACATCATCAGGGATATGCTTCAGAACGGAGCAAGAATTGACAGCTTCCTTGTAGGCGAAAGACTTATCACCTCTGCATCAAATCCTGTTATGGCAGGTGTTTATAAGCTTTCTGCAATAGAAAAGAACGGTGAAATAATCCCGAAAATCAAAATATCGGAGAATGTTGCAAAAATAACCACTCCCTACCCGAAGCTTCTGTGGAGACTTTTTGACAACGAAACGGGCAAGGCCATAGCGGATGTACTTACGACCGAAGATGAAGACCTTTCGGATATGAGAGAATATGAGCTGTTTGATCCCGACTATACATGGAAAAGAAAAACTGTTTCAGACTTCGTCGCCCGACAGCTTCTTGTTCCCATCTTCATCAGCGGAAAATGTGTTTATAAGTTCCCGTCAACAGAAAACATCAGAAGCTATTGTGCGGAGCAGATAGACACGCTCTGGGAAGAGGTTGTTCGCTTCGAATATCCTCATAATTACTATGTTGACCTTTCTCAGAAGCTGTGGAATATGAAGCAAGCCATGATTGACGAATGCTTCTCAAAATAACAGATTTTTGTCATATCCAATTTTTTATAAACCGGATTTACCGTATGGGAGTGTCCTCGCTCTCTACGGTAAATCTTTTTTTCTCGGCAATGTCCTCAATACACTTATATCTGCCGTCGATGCTGACTCCGCCTTCGGTGTTTAAGCTTATCTCCCTTTCAAGCACCTGAACTTTTTCATACAATGCAAGGGATGCAGTTGAGAAATCATAGAATGCCAGAAGTGAAGACTGCCCCTCATCAAGCGTAATGCTGACTGCTTTCATCGTCTTATGATTTTGTCTTATAATCCCCAAGGGAAAAACAACATCAGACGAGCTAAAAAAATAAGCATTTTCTGTAAAGTTTTCGCACTTGTCACAGGGCAAAACCACTGTCTCCAGTCCGAACATATAAAGCAAGTATCTGTCTTTACAGTAATCTGTCCTTTTAACCTGAATTTCTCTTGCGGAAAAGCAGTTTACATAATTTACGGTAATGGCATTTATCACAGCCTTTGCATCAAGAAAACGAACAGCACCGTCGCGGAAGGTATCTATTCCGCTGACCAGCAGATCACCCCTGACAACTGCGGTTCCGGGATAGAGAACACCCTCCCCCGAAAATATGTCCGCTCTCACGATTTCTCCGTCCTTTGATGCCACGATATTACTGTATATCTCCTCTTTATCAAAACTCTGCTCCTCCCGCTGTCTTGCTGTCACAAAAATGCGGCTGCCCACGCATCTTATATTTATCCACTGAAGCTGAGGATATTTTTCACACAGGATATATTCAACATCCCTGTAGTCAATATTTCTGCTGAGGACTCCCTTTCTGATGCCGTTTGCTTCGAGAACCGAAACAAATTCTTCATAAGGAATAATATTTTCGGATACCGATATATCAACACTCCATACAAAGCAACCAAGCCAACCGATTATAACGGCAAACAGAAGTATCCCAAAGGGAATTCCCAAGCGTTTTCTGTATTTTATGAGAATATCGGGCAAGCCGCGCCGACGGGTAATTTTTATATTCATACCGCTTGAAGAAGCGGCTTCAAAAACCTTTTTCAGCTCAAATCTTCTTACATCGGCATCAATACCGTCCTCTCTTCTTTTTACATTTTCAAGCTGAATTCCTTTTTCATTGCACAAGGACAAAAAAAGCTCACAGAAGCCTTCCCTTGCACAAAAGCTTATTCTGCCGTATATGGCATCATATAAAAACCTCACAGATATCCTCCCCTTACCGTCTGAGAAAGCTAATGCTGTCAATAAAGCCGCATACGTTTACTTTCTTTCCGAAAACCCTTCCGAGATACATTTCTTTACCCTTTACACAAACAAAAAAGCGCTCACAATCCATCATTACATCATTTTCAGTGTACTGCATAAGCTCCTTACAGCCGCACACAGAAAGCTCTCCGTCCGAATTGAATTCAACAAGAAAACGGTCATCCGTATCAAGCTCCGACTTATGTATCAGTGAGCTCAGACGATACAGAGCATTTTCAAAAATCCGATTTTTCATTTCACCACTCCAAAATATTTTTCAGTAAAACCTATGCTTACGGTGAATTAATTAGTACTTCATCTCATATTATCTAATATGAAAAACACTAAACCGATACTCAAAAAAGCAAAAGCAGTCTTAATGCCGATAATATCATTTTTTTGTCTTTTCTTATTTATTGCATTTTTCGGCAAAATCAAAACAGACATAACAAAATCTGTTTTTTTCTGCCTTGAAACAATCATTCCTTCAATTTTTCCCGTGCTTACATTTTCATTTTTAATTCAGAACCTTTCTCTCGGAAATAGCATTGAAAAAAGGTTTGAATGGCTGACACTGTCTCTTTTCGGTCTGTCGGGCAACACGCTGAAAGCGATAATAACCGGACTTACGGGCGGTTATAACATATCAACCGCATCAGCAGTCAGAATGCAAAAAAACAATGAAATAACCTCACAACAGGCAAAAAGAATGGCAATGTTCTTTTCATCACCCGGTCTCTCCTTTTGCGTCAGCATCACAGGACTTTGTGTTTACAACAGCGCATCAATCGGCTTAAAGCTGTTTTTTTCGGGAATAATTTCGGATATACTGCTTGCAGTAATTTATAACCGTATTCACCCGGACACATCCGTCGGAACATACAAAAATGAAAGCAAACCGCTTTCATACCTCTTCGTTCAGTCGGTCAGCAGCTGCACAAATGCAACAATTTCCATATGCTTTACAATTATTCTCTTTTCGGCAATAAAAGCTGTTTTCAATCTGATTGTTAGGCTTCATTTTTTTACGGTTCTTTCAGAGCTGTTTGCTGAGGTTTCCTCGGGCGTTATATACTCTTCTTCAAATTTCGGTCTGAAAACCACCGCCTTTTGTCTTTATTTCGGGGGAATATGCGTTTTTCTGCAACAGCTACCCGATATAATTTCACTGGATATAAAGCCTTTTTATTACCTTATAATCAGAATATTCCGTGCTTTGTCGGGAACTCTTGTTTTCAGCATAATCATAAGAATTTTCCCCTCGGATATTCCTGTATTTAACAATTATTCGGGGTACAGACTTTTTTCCGCAAATCCTTACGGCTCACTTGCCCTGTTGTTTTTATGTGTTATTTTCATTTTCAGTACGGAAAAAATAAGAGGAAAACCGCACAATTCGTCAGCCGGCGAGTTATTTTTACAATAATAGAACTTGCTACTTGGGATAATTTATGATAGAATTAGTTAAAACAAACCGAAAGAGTTGAGTTTTATGAAAAGAAAAGTTATCGGTAATGTAGAGCCTAAATGCTCTTACTGCAAAAACGGCACTCTGACAGCAGACAAGAAAAGGGTGCTTTGTAAAAAAGCGGGAATTTTCAATGCAGATGAC
>JAZNRX010000148.1:0-4150 GCA_045590915.1 Acutalibacteraceae bacterium
CTTGCGGAAAGATACAAAAACCATCCTGCCCTGAAAATGTGGCATATTTCAAATGAATACAGCGGAGAATGCCGCTGTGAGCTTTGCTGCGAGGCTTTCAGAAAATGGCTCAGAGAATATTATCACAACGATATCGATGAGCTGAATTTCAAATGGTGGAATGCATTCTGGTCGCATTCCTTCAACGATTTTGACCAGATTAATCCGCCCGAAAAAAACGGAGAAGACAGTGCATCGGCTCTTAATCTTGCATGGCAGCGTTTTATAACCGACAGCCACATTTCTTTTTTTGAAAACGAAATTGCACCTCTGCGGGAAATTACACCGGATATTCCCGTAACCACCAACTTTATGAAAAGATATAACGGAATTGATTATCAAAAGTTCGCAAATTATGTTGATCTTGTATCTTGGGACAGTTATCCTGCCTGGGACAAGGGTAAAAATCTCGATGAGGCACTTGAAACAGCGTTTTTACACGATTTTTTCCGTTCATTAAAAAACGGTCAGCCGTTTTTCCTTATGGAAAGCACACCGTCATTAGTAAACTGGCAGGATGTCAACAAGCTCCCAAAATCGGGCATACATGAGCTTGCATCAATCCAGGCTGTTGCACACGGTGCGGACAGCATACAGTATTTCCAATGGAGAAAAAGCAGAGGCGGAGACGAAAAATTTCAGGGTGCGGTTATTGACCATTGCGGACACGAAAACACAAGAGTTTTCAGAAACGTAACAAGGCTTGGAGAAACACTTGAAAAATTGAATTCCGCTGTCGGAAGCGAAACCGAAAGCAGAGTTGCGGTTATATATGACTGGGAAAACGGCTGGGCAGTCAATGTTTTCCGGGGTTATAACAACATCCGCAGAGATTATGTGAAAGAATGTATAAAATGGTATGCTCCGTTTTATAAGAGAGGCATCAGCGTTGACGTTATTTCCATGCAGGATGATTATTCAAAATATGATATTGTTATCGCACCGTTTCTCTATATGCTTAAGAACGGCACGGAAAAACGGATTGAGGAATATGTTGAAAACGGCGGTAATTTTGTTGCAACGTATCTCTTAGGCATAGTCGATACTGATGACCTTTGCAGACTCGGCGGTTTCCCTGCAGGAAGGCTGAAGGAGGTTTTCGGCATATGGTGTGAGGAAACGGATTCTCTTCCCGAGGATATTACGGGCAAGGCCGGATTCAACGGCAAGGACTATGAAGTGAACCACATCTGTGACATCATCCATGCGAACGGAGCAAAAACTCTGGGCGAATATAAAAGCGATTTCTACTGCGGAATGCCCTGCGTTACAGAAAATGCATTTGGAAAAGGTAAGGCATACTATGCCGCCTTCAGAAACGACGGGACTTTTGCCGATGATTTCTGCGAAATGCTTATTGCCGAAAATGCTGTTGCTGCCGATGCTGACATAAAACTCAGTGACGGAGTTTTCTCAAGAAAGCGTGGCGACATAATTTTTATTATGAACTTTGCAGATGAAGAACGAATAATCGTTCTTGATAAAGAGTATACAGATACACTTAAAAACGAAAGCGTTTCCGGCAAAATAACACTGCCTGTCTGCGGATATCTTATCATAAAAGCACATTAATAGGAGTTGACCTTATGAATAAATCACCTGAAAAAAGAGCAGAAGAACTTCTGAAAAAGCTGTCCCTTGAAGAAAAGATCTGTCAGCTTTCTTGTCAGATGCTCTATCCTATACGCGAGGATTACGAAGAAAGGCGAGAATATCGTTTCGGTAATTTCCGTAATCCCGGACATTTTATGCACGAGCAGCGAGGAGAACCTGTTTCTCCTGCGGAAGTTGCTGATGAAATTAACCGAGATATACGTCGTAGTATGGAGTGCAATTCGCTGTCTGTTCCGCCCATTGAACACGCAGAGGCTCTTCACGGAGCACAGTGGGGTATGGCAACCTGCTTCCCACAACCGATAGGTATGGCATCGATGTTTGATAAGGATTTAGTTGAACGGATAGGCGACGTTATAGGAAAGGAGTGTGCCGTTGTAGGTGTAAGGCAGGCTCTTACTCCGGTAGTAAATGTTGTCAGGGATTGTCGTTGGGGGAGAACAATTGAAAGCTTCGGTGAAGATGTGCTCCTGAACGGAGATATGGGTGCTGCAATTTGCAGAGGATTACAGAAAAACGGTGTTATCGCCACACCAAAGCATTATGCAGATAACTATTCTTATGGAGGAAGAGACTCCAATGTTTCCGATACAAGTGAAAGGACTATGCGAGAAGTTTATCTTAAGCCTTTTGAAAAGTGTATCAAGCAAGGCGGAGCAATGTCTGTTATGGCTGCATATAACAGCTGGGACGGTGTTCCCTGCACCTGTAACGAAAAGCTCCTAACCGATATTTTGCGTAACGAGTGGGGCTTTAAAGGCTTTGTTGTTTCTGATTACAATTCGGTTGAGGGCGTTTGGGAAGCACACAGACTTTTTGATACAGAATGGAAGGCTCAGGCAGCGAGCCTCAAAGCAGGTCTGGATGTTGATTTGCCACAAAACTCTTATGATGATTTGATGATTGCTTACAAAGAAGGTTGGATTGATGAATCTGATATTGACCGTGCACTTCTGCGTGTGTTGACCGCAAAGTTCAGCATCGGTCTTATGGACAAGCCTTTTGCAGACAGAAATGAGGCTCAGAGCCTTGTGCGCTGTGACGAGCATAAGCAACTGGCGCTTGAAGCAGCCCGCAGATCAATGGTGCTCTTGAAGAATGAAGGCGTTTTGCCTTTTAATAAGAAAAAAATGAAGAAGCTGGCTGTGTTCGGTATGGGTGCGGATGTTTTCCCGGTCGGAGAAAACTATTCCGGTCCTTTCGAAGTCAAATGGACGGCTGAGGATGCAAAAACACCGTTACAGTATCTCAGAGAATATCTTGACGGAGCCGTTGAGGTTGTTTTCGCGGAGGATGCTTACATCGAAGAGGTTGCCGCCGAGTGTGATGCAGCAATATATATGACTGCACTTGTTGAAGGTGAAGGACTTGACCGTTCGGATATCCGTCTTCCCGGTATTACGCGAACGGAACAAAAAGATAACAGTGCGGTTATTGTGGGCAAAATTGAGTTCACCGTCAAAACGGATCAGGAGGAAAGTATACGCAGAATGACTGCAGCAAATTCAAATTCAGCAGTTGTGCTTCTTAATGGTTCACCTGTAGATATGACTGCGTGGCAGGACGGCTGTGGTGCTGTTTTAGAAGCATGGTTCCCGGGTGAACAGGGTGCACAAGCTATATGTGAAATTCTTTTCGGAGAGATTTCTCCGAGTGGAAAGCTTCCCATAACATTCCCGAAAACTGTCGGACAGCTTCCTCTTTTCTATTCGATGAAGCCGTCAGGAAGAGGATACGGCTATATTGAAAATGACGGAGCTCCGCTTTATCCGTTCGGCTTCGGACTGAGCTATACAGACTTTAAACTTGATAATTTTGAATGTATCAATCTGGCGGACAGTCTTAAGATAAATCTTACGGTTGAGAATACCGGTGACTTTGATGGTGCGGAGGTTATTCAGACTTACCTGACGGGGATTAACTGTGATGTTGTAATGCCCCTGAAGGAGCTGAAAGCATATGCGCGTGTTGAGATTAAAAAGGGAGAAAAAACTCAAATCAGTATACCTGTTCCCAACGAAGCCTTCTGCTACTATGACCGCCGTATGGTTTTAGGTATGCATAACGGTGATTACACGGTTTCTGTCGGAACTTCTTGTGTCGATATTCATAAAACCTTCAAAATCAAAGTACGTGACGGAAAAATAAGTCAGCTCTCCGACAACAGATAGAACTACGATTTTGATTATTTCCCTATAAAAGCACCGCATGTAAATTTAGCATCAAGCCTGAAGCTTGATACAAAACCTAACATATTACTTTTTGCCGTAATATAAATCTTCAATGATGTTTGACATTATGTATTCCTCCATATCTGAGAAAATATATTAGAGTACGAAATATAGAATATGTATTGCCGGAGAACTACTTGTGTTATGAATATCCGCAACATATTGAGTATTCATAGGGGATTCCTTTATGAATACTCAATTTTTTTGCTTTATGTGTGTTACTGTCAAAATCAAAGCTTGTTATGTATTCAGGTTGATTTGTTTGG
>JAZNRX010000149.1:0-3299 GCA_045590915.1 Acutalibacteraceae bacterium
CACTGCATATGCGGCGGCTATCTGAACGGGAGAAGCAAGAAGTTCACCCTGTCCGAAGCATAAATTTGCGAGCTGTGCATTCGAGGTTATGCTTTTATGGTTTACAAGATTTCCGTCGGATGCATAAAGTGTCGAACAAAACCGAATTCCTTTACCGAAGCCGAATTTTTCCGCCGTACAAATAATCTTTTCTGCTCCTGTGTTAAGTCCCGCATTAATAAAGTAACAGTTACAAGATTTTTCCGTGGCACTGTTCAGATCAACCTTTCCGTGTGCGGTTCTGTTATAACAGTGAAAAATATTATTTCCGACTTCAATATACCCCTTACATTCATAAGTCTCATAAAAATTCAATCCGTTTTCAATAGCCGCGGCGGTTATAACAGGCTTGAATACAGACCCCACAGGATATGCACTGAAGGCTCTGTTTACCAAGGGAAGCATCTGATTGGTCAAGGCTTCTGAAACATCATTCTGGTTATAGTCAGGCACACTGCAAACCGCCGTAATTTCAAAGCTTTCAACATCAATTACAACTGCCGCACCGCAGGTAATGTCGGAATTTTTCATTGCATTTTCCGTAATTTTCTGAATTTCTTTATCTATAGTCAGAACTATACCGCCCTTGGAATCGTAATTATTGTCGACTATTGTAATTCCGCTTCCAGCCAAAGCCTGACCGCTTGCATTTTTGTCATATTTTACCGACAGATTACCCTTTTCATCATCAAGAATTTTATCAAAAGCCTTTTCAATTCCGCACACTCCTATACCGTCAGAATTAATATAGCCGATTATATGCACAAGGAGATTATCGTCGGAATATCTTTGAGTTTCATAGTATTTTTTTATATTATTATCTTCCGTCAAAGGCTTATCCCCATCAATTTTCAGACACAGTCCGCTGTTAAGCTTTATGCTTTTGTCAGATATACACCGCTCAACATATTCTTTATTCAAGTTATTCACAAGAATAATGTATTTATCATCCTTATCGCAGTTTACAAGAGGCTGATAGTTCCTGTCATAAATATAACCTCTGGTTTCGCACAGCATTTCAGTCCGTGTAAACTGCATATCCGCAACAAGCGACATTGTGCCGTTCTGGATTTTAAGTATTTTCAATGATGACAAACCAAACAATAAACAAATTATTATAAAAACATAAATTACCCGTTTGAATTTTCTGAAAGAAGCAAACATTTTCACTATCACATCCTATATTAATTTTTTCGGATTTATGCTAAATATTACAAAAAGTTAAAAAAACACCGCTATATATTGAATTTTCGTAAAAAATGGTGTATAATCAGTAAAAAATAATCTACACAAGGATGCTGTTACAATGCCAATGAAGTTAAGCGAAATGCCGGCATTTATAAGGTCCCACAAAAACGTAAAGTTTGCAATTTTATATTGCCTCGGAAGTTGTTTTTTTCTGTTGCTTCAGCTTCTTCTTATGGATAAAAATGTCATAAACATAGTTTTCGATATTATTATCCCATTTTCTGCGGCAATAACCTTCGGCTGCTATGCCATAACAATGGCTATGGACAGACCGATAATTCTGATTTGTCCGCCTACTGTTTTTTTTGTTTCACTTCTTCTTAACAAGTTGATTGCAGTGGAGGTCGGAGTCAAGGACACATATCCTTTCATAACCATGATTGAAATGATTCCCTATTGCTTTTTCTGTGTTTGTGCGGCTACCTGTAAATATAAAAGAATAACGGACATAATACTCAGAGTATTCTCAATAGGGCTGATTATTGCAAGCTTCGTTCTTGCAGTTCTTGCAGTCTTTTTCAGAATAATAATTTTCATAAACCGTGTTCATTATCTTATGAATACATTTGCCTTGATTTGTGCATTCTTTTCTGTTATTTTCATATATGCCGCAATGCTTGAGCTGATAAAAATTGCCGGTATTAAAAAAAGAAGCAGAAAAAATGATGCGGTTACCGTTGCAAATATAATCGAATAAAAGTTACCCTGAACTGATGTTCAGGGAATTTTTATTCAAAAAAAACATATCGCTGCCGACTGTTGAGCCGACAGCGATTATTCAGTTAATTAAAAAATTAATACTTGGGACGCTTTATATATCCAGTGTGAAGAATTTCGTGTGCCTTGTGAGAATTGGGCTCGCCGAAATACTCAGCATAGATTGCCTTTACATCGGGATTGAGATGAGACTTTCTTACGGGAAGGTTCTTATCATCGTTGTAAAGACCTGCAGCACGCTTTGCGCGGATATCCTCATTGTTATGAACAGATGCGGGCTGGATGGGCTGACCGCCGCCGTTTACACACCCGCCGGGACAAGCCATAACCTCAATAAAGTCATATGACTTTTCGCCTGATTTAATCATCTCAAGAAGCTTCTTTGCATTTGCAGTACCTGAGGTAACAGCAACTCTGATTTCGTTACCTGCTATTGTGTAGGTAGCTTCCTTGATGCCTTCTGTACCTCTTACTTCATTGAACTCAAGCTTTTCGAGCTCTTCACCTGTGAGAGTTTCATAAGCAGTACGAAGAGCAGCTTCCATAACACCGCCTGTTGCACCGAAGATTGTACCTGCACCTGAGCCGAGTCCGAAGGGTGCATCATATTCTTCATCGGGAAGAAGATTGAAGAGGATACCTGCCTTCTTGATCATTCTTGCAAGCTCACGGACAGTGATAACAGCATCAATGTCAGCAAGACCTTCGACTGCTGTGTGATCAAGTCTTTCTGCCTCGAACTTCTTTGCAGTACAAGGCATAACGCTTACTACATAAATATCCTTGGGATCAATGCCCATCTTTTCGGCATAATATGTCTTTGCAACAGCACCGAACATTCCCTGAGGAGACTTACAGGAAGAAAGATTGGGAATAAATTCAGGATAATAGGTTTCGCAGAATTTGATCCATCCGGGTGAGCAGGATGTGATAAGAGGAAGATTTTCCTTCTTGGTATATCTGCCAAGGAATTCTGTTGCTTCTTCCATAATTGTAAGGTCAGCAGAGAAATTGGTATCAAATACCTTATCGAAGCCGAGAGCTCTTAAAGCAGCAACAAGTTTACCTGTTACAACTGTGCCCATTTCATAGCCGAATTCTTCGCCGAGACCTACTCTTACAGCGGGAGCAGTCTGAACGATTACGTGTTTTGCGGGATCATTGATAGCATCAAGAACCTTCTGTGTGTCATCTCTTTCTGCAATAGCACCTGTGGGACAAACAGTGATACACTGACCGCAGGAAATACAGGAAGCTTCACCGAGGGGCTTTTCAAATGGACAGCCGATATGAGT
>JAZNRX010000150.1:0-4633 GCA_045590915.1 Acutalibacteraceae bacterium
TCAAAACGGACCTTTCTGATACGGGCGTGTCTGCAGGGATCGTAGAGGGACTCTTCAAAAAATGTTCCGCATTCACCGTTGAGGTGAGAGGACGGTCTGGCATGGTAAACAAGAAGAAGGTCTCCGTTTTCATCCGTAACAAAGCTGTTGTGACCGGGACCTGCTTCACCCTCAAGGTCGGCAGTTGAAAGCATTGGCTCGGGAAGCTTTTTCCATGACAACGGATTCATTAAATCCGCATCGCTGTCTGCTTCAAGACGGCCTATGCAGTATTCTGCACCCGTTCCCGAGGCAGAAAAGAAAATATAGATTTTGCTGTCCGTTTTCAGCACTGCAGCACCCTCATTTACGCGGTAAACCACTTTTTCCCAGTCGTATTCGGGCTTTGAAAGAAGAACAGGCTTTGTTTTAAGCACATACGGCTTTTCTTCAAATGTTTCTGCCATAAAAAGTGAAGAATCACCTTCAATCTGTGCCCAGATAAGATAGTGCCTTCCTTTATGCTCAAAATGTGTCATATCAAGAGAAAAGCATCTAAAGGAAAGTCCGTCGTCTTCTGTTTTCTGAACAACACCCAATTCCACCCATTCATCCGAAGTTGGTTCGTTTCCTTTACATCTGAGAACATATGGCTTTATATCCCATTTGTTTTCACTTGTTGCGGAGGCAAAATAAATATACCATTTTCCGCAGATGAAATGAATTTCCGGAGCCCATATATGACGGGACATAACACCTTGCTTATGTGCTTTCCAGACCGTGATTTCTTCTGCATCGGAAAGTCCTCTGACAGTTTTGCTTTTACGTAAAACTATTCTGTCATATCCGTGAAGCTCATCCTTTTCTGCAGGATAGGATGCAGTAAAATAATATAGTCCGTCGGGCCCCTGCATTATAAAAGGATCCGCTCGTTGCTCAATAAAAGGATTTTTATATTCTTTCATAATATCTCCGCTGTTGTTTTTTCCCATTGTATAATAAAAGTTACAATGTTGTCAATTTAATATTAATTTTGTAAAAACAGTAGAAATATAAAAAATATTGGTGTATAATCACATAAATTGATGCAGTAAAATAGATTTATTTTTTCTGTTTACGGATTGGTGATTTTTATGAAAATTATAGTTGTCGGTTGCGGTAAAATCGGTACCGCTCTTATTGACAGTCTTTCTGCCGAAGAACACGATATTGTCGTTATTGACTCAAACACAAAGGTTCTTGAAGAAATCAACAATATTTATGATGTTATGTGTGTTTGCGGAAACGGTGCAGACTCGGATGCACTTGAGGAAGCAGGTGCAGGAAAAGCGGATTTGTTTATTGCGGTTACCAATTCTGATGAACTAAATATGCTCAGCTGCTTTTTTGCAAAGAAAATGGGGGCTCAGCACTCGGTGGCAAGAATAAGAAAAACGGACTACAATGATAAATCCCTCGGATTTATGAAGCAGACACTTTCTCTTTCAATGCCCATTAATCCCGAATACAGAGTTGCACAGGAGTTTTATAACATTCTGAAAATGCCCTCTGCGGTAAAGATTGAAACCTTTTCCAGCGGCGGCTTTGAAATGATTGAGCTGCGTCTCAAGCCCGACTGCTCTCTTCACGGAATGACACTTATGGAGCTGCGAAGCAAATCAAAGGCAAATTTCCTTATCTGTGCCGTTCAGCGTGACGGAAAAGTGTTTATCCCTTCCGGTAACTTTATGCTTCAGGGCGGCGATAAAATAGGCGTTACCGCAAATCAGACGGAAATTCTGAAATTTCTCAAGGAACTGAATCTCATTCAGAAGCAAACCAAAAATGTTATGATTCTCGGCGGAAGCCGTATTGCATATTATCTTGCAAAAAGGCTTATCAATGCAGGAAATAATGTTAAAATAATTGAAAAAGACCTCACAAGATGTGAAGAAATAAGTGAGCTTCTTCCCGCAGTTTCTATGATTCACGGTGACGGCACCGAACAGGAAGTGCTTCTTGAAGAAGGAATAGAGGATATGGATGCATTCGTTGCCCTTACGGGAATTGACGAAGAAAATATTCTTATTTCCTATTTTGCACAGAAAAAAGGGGTTCCTAAGGTCATAACAAAAGTAAACCGTGAAGAGCTTTCAGAGCTTGCGGACGAAATGGGCCTTGATTGTGTAATATCTCCGAAAAAAACGGTTGCCAATATGCTCACTCGATATGCAAGAGCTTTGGAAAATTCAATGGGCAGCAAGGTGGAAACTCTTTACAGACTTATGGATTCAAACATTGAAGCTTTGGAATTTACCGTTAGTCAGGATTTTGTCAGCGTAAATATTCCGCTTAAAGATATGTCTTTGAAGCCAAATGTGCTGATTGCAGGCATAATAAGAGGCAGAACAGCAATTATCCCCGACGGTGACTCGGTAATTCTCCCCGCAGATAAAGTTATTGTAATTTCTGCAGACAAAAAGCTTCACGACCTTTCGGATATTTTAAGATATATTTAATTAGGGACAAGATAGCTTATGAATAAAAAAATAGTTCTTAATATTCTCGGCAAAATCATCTGGATAGAAGCACTTCTTCTGCTTCTGCCTGTTGCGGTTTGTCTGATTTTCAAGAACAGTTCAATATGGGCGTTTCTCATAACAATCGGAATAGCAGTTCTTGCTGCAATTCCGCTGACATTTTTCTGCAAAACGGACAACAAGGTCATTTATTCAAAAGAGGGCTTTGTTATTGTTTCCCTTGCGTGGATAGCGATGTCGGTTATCGGTTGTCTGCCCTTTGTTATTTCGGGCGAAATTCCCTCTTTTATTGATGCGTTTTTTGAAACGGTAAGCGGATTTACCACAACGGGTGCTTCTATACTTACGGACATTGAAAGTAAAAGTGAAGGTATACTTTTCTGGAGAAGCTTCACTCACTGGATAGGCGGTATGGGTGTTCTTGTGTTTGTTATGGCACTGTCTGCAGGACTTCCAGACCGTTCAATTCACATTATGAGAGCGGAAATGCCCGGTCCCAAAATTGATAAGCTCGTCCCCAAGGCTCATGAAACAGCAAAGATTCTTTATTATATATATATCGGCATAACTGTAACAGAAATTATAATTCTTGTGATATGCAAAATGCCGCTTTTTGAAGCCATAGTTCACACCTTCGGAACCGCAGGAACGGGCGGCTTCGGCATCAAAGGGGACTCAATTGCAGGTTACTCCCCCGCAATTCAATGGGTTATTGCTGTGTTTATGTTCATTTTCGGAATAAACTTCAATCTCTACTATCTTTTGCTTTTGAAAAGAGTTAAATCCGTTCTGAAAAGCTCAGAGATGTGGGTATATGTCGGTGTGGGTATCGTGTCCTGCGTTCTTATTGCTTTAAATATTTGCAGCTCCTGTGAAAGCTTATCGGAAGCCGTAAGACTTTCCGCTTTTCAGGTTTCCTCAATTATGACAACCACAGGGTATGCCACCGCAGACTTCAACCTGTGGCCCGGTTTTTCAAAAGCATTACTTTTCGTTCTGATGTTTATGGGAGCATGTGCAGGCTCAACCGCAGGCGGTCTTAAAGTTTCCCGCGTTATAATTCTTATAAAAGGTATGAGAAGAGAGCTTACAAGACTTCTTCATCCCAGAAGCATTAAAACTCTTAAACTTGAAGGAAAACGTCTTGATGAACAGACAATTTCTTCAACCGCATCATATCTCACTGTTTATACAGCCTGCATTGTTATGATATTCCTGCTTCTGAGCATTGACAGATTTGATTTTGAAACGAATTTCAGTGCCACAGTTGCTTGCTTCAATAACATAGGCCCCGGGCTCGGGCACGTAGGTCCCGCAGGGAATTTCTCTGAATATTCTATGTTTTCAAAACTCGTTCTCTCTGCTGCAATGCTTTTAGGACGACTTGAAATATTCCCTCTTCTTTTATGTTTTTCCCCTTCAACCTGGAGTAAAAAATAATAAAAATAATATGGCAATTTTTTCATTTTTACCTATTGACAAAACATTAACTCTAATATATAATACTTGAGCGGTGTACATAATGTACTCCTCAGTATGGTGGGTATAGCTCAGTTGGTTAGAGCGCCAGGTTGTGGCCCTGGAGGCCATCGGTTCGAATCCGATTATCCACCCCAGTTAATCGCAAAGTCATCAGATTTTGCGATTTTTTTAATAAAACACAGTGGGGAGTCGTCAAGCGGTAAGACACAGCACTTTGACTGCTGCATCCGTGGGTTCGAATCCCGCCTCCCCAGCCAGAAAAAGCACTTCTTATGAAGTGCTTTTTTCAATGAAATTCGCCTTTGGCGAGTGAAATATTACTTCGTAATATGAAATAGCTTCGCTATGAAATATTTGCTTCGCAAATGTTAATGGCGAATTTTATTTCACTTTCTGCGTTAGAAGAAAATTTCATAATCCGAAGGATTATTTCATATTTTCCGCCAGGAAAATATTTCATTAAAACAACATTAAGCAAGTCCGTTGTTATCATTCATATCAAATAAGACAGGTAATTTTGATACAATTACTTGCCTTATTTTTTTGCCGATTTGCCAAGGAAGATAAATCGTGTGATTATCGACCTATGGAAATTGCATAAAAAGCCTATATAAAGCAAACGAAAGCTAAGTCGGATCGTAGCCATGTCGTTC
>JAZNRX010000151.1:0-22611 GCA_045590915.1 Acutalibacteraceae bacterium
AATTCACTTATTTCCTTTGTCTTATTACTCCTCTTGTTCAGGTGTTCGCGTGCTTTACCTCCTCTGACACATCAAGATGGCTGTCACTTCTTGTTATTTCCCAGCTTTTCTTGTTGGCACTTTTTATAAAGGAAAAAGCAAAGCCTGTTACGGAAGCCCTTGAGGGTATTATAAGCACTCTCACAAAGTATAAGACAATTCTTTTGTTTATCGTTCTTTTCTATTTAAATATAGTATTTGTGTGGTGATGATATGAAAAAGAATATTAAAAATAAAAACGAAAATCTTATGCCAATACTGTTTGCTATGCTGCCGCTGACAGCTTTTGCCCTTTATATTCTTCATATGGTATCAGGCTACAACAACTCATCAGGTGCACCGTATATCACGTTCAATTCAACATACCCGTTGATTATTCTCGGAGAATATGTGCTTATTACGGTTCTTTTGTTCCCGTTTATTCTCAATTCAAAAAAGGAACCCCGTCTGAGCTTATACATTTTACCACTGATGCTTTTTTCGGGTATGGGAATGATGAGATTCGATTCGGAGTCGGCAATAAAAGTTGAACGCTTGGACAACAGCACTCCGATTATGTTCTTAATTCTTTTTATTACATTATTGCTTATGGCATTTTCGGGACATACACTGACGGGAGCGGTGGGAATAATCACCGGCACTGCCATTTATCCGGTCTTCGCTCTGTCCTTTGTTCCCTTTATTACCGCCGCCGCTTTTCTTTTCGGCAAGGAAAAGCAAAAAGAGCATCTCATTTCGTTAATACTGAACAGTGTATTAAGTGCAGGTGCTTTTATATACGGAGTCCTAAAGCTTGATGTAACGGACATAGCCTTCAACAAAAAATATATTCCCGTAATTCTCCTTGTGCTCGCATGTGCGGTGTTCTTCCTATACAAAAAGGAATATAAGCTTCTTCCCCTTTCGCTTCTCCCCTTATTCCCTCTTGCCGCAGGAATAATCTTCGGCGGCTTTCCCACAGTCTTATTTACTATGATTGCAAGCGTTGCACCCTTTGTAATTCTTCTCGGCACCGCCGCCCTCAAAGGAGAAAACGAAAAAATAAAGGGCTATGCGAAAGAGCTTTCGCACAACCCTGTTATATATATCATTGTTGCTGTTTTTATTCTTCACTCTGCAGGAATAAGCTTTTTTCTTCCCGGCAGGTTCCGTGATGTATATATGTGAGCCATACCAAACCGACAACAACCGTCAGCATGCTCACCCACTGCCAGAAATTTATCCCGCCGAAAAAGGCCTTCTCGTCTTCCGGACAATATCTTAAAAATTCAACAAAAAACCTCATAACACCGTAAAGGATAAGCGATAAACTATAGGCTGTTCCTTTGCGGTGCTTGTTTTTTAGCACAAGATAAAGCATTATGCCGAAAAGCACAAAGCACAAAGCACTTTCAAGAAGCTGAACGGGGAAAACCGTGTGCGCCTCAAAGGGAGTTGTAACTCCGAAGCTGCATTCAATTCCGTAGCAACAGCCGTATACGGCACATCCGATTTTGGAAAAGCCTAAAATGAGATATGCACCCGGTGTAATAACATCCGACACAAGAGGAAAATCTCCTGCCATATATTTTACACAAAAGTACATCAGAAGCGGTGTAACGAGAAGTCCGCCGAATATTCTCATACGGCTCACATAGTAGGGCAGTCCCGTCAGCGACAACAGGAAATTCTGAAGCTGTCCCATAAGAAAGGCACCGAAAATTCCGAAAATGAGAGCGAGTGCAATATACTTTCTGAGAGGCTTCAAGGGTATGCCTTTTTTCTTTCCGAGAAGATACCCTTCAAGTCCGCTGAAAAGCACACCTGTCAGAATGAAGACATAGTATAAAATCAGTTTTATTTCCATTTTATTCTGTCATGAAATCGGAATAGAAGTCAGATTCTATATAGTCCACGCACATAAGTCTGCAAAGCTCTAATTCGTGAGGCTGATTTGCAGTCCAGAGTCCCACCTTCAATCCTTTTTCGTGGAAGTGGTCAACAAGGGACTTGTAAATTCCCGAATGTGCCATATCAATATCAAAGCCCAATTCAAGACACTTGTATACATCCTCGTTGGGCTGTCCGCAGGTGAGCATTATCTGTAAATCGGGAAAAGCCTCGTGAGCACGGATAAGATTATCAAGCTCAAAGGACTGAAGCGAACACATTTTAAGGTCATATACCTCTTTTGCAAGAGTGAATGCTTCGTGAATTTTTTCGTCGGGGAAATGTCCCTTGAATTCTATAAAGCAAACCATATTTCCGTCGCGGCATATTTCAAGATAACGGCGGAAGGTACAGATATGAATTTCGGTATCAGTAAAATTATTCCTCAAAGGCTTCTCCATAAGCTCGGCATAGGTATAATCGGAAACCGCCATTTCCGTGCCGTCCGCATATTTTACGGTATCATCGTGATTTACAACGAGAACTCCGTCCTTTGTAATTCTCACATCGGTTTCAATTCCGCCCGAGCCGTGTTCAACCGCCTTTATAAAGGCTTCCTCCGTATTCTGTAAATATTTTCCGCTATAGCCTCTGTGGGCAATAAAGCAAGGTTTCATCATAAATCATTCTCCTTTATAAACTGTGATATTGCTTTGTAAAAAGCATAAAAGCCAAGGTCATTGGGGTGGCAGGTGTCAACCGTCGCCTTGTCGAGCCCTATTTCATCATAAAAACGCTGACCGTCAAGAAAATACACATTTCTGTCACCGCCTTTAAGGGCATTTTCGTAGGTTCTTTTTATAATTTCTTTTCTTCTTTCAATTTCACTTCCGAAACAACCGTCTGCCACACTTATCATCAGAACGGGTGTGTCGGGGCAACAGCCTCTGAACTGCTTGAAAAATCTTTCGTGGGTAGCCTCAAGAAAGTCTGCAGTAGGGGCATTATGGTCATAGTCATATATAAGAAGGCTCATAGGAAGGCTTGCTATATATTCACACATCTCATATTCCGCCTTACAGCTTCCCGAAAAGCCCAGATTTATTATTTCGCGGTTAAGACACCGCATAATAAGGTTGTGATAGGCATTTCCCGGCTGTGAAGCACAACCGCCCTGTGTTATGGAAGAACCGTAGAAAACAATGGGAAGCTTATTCTGAAAGCTGCCCCCCTCAAGAAGCTGTGCATTTTCTTCAAGAGAAACAAAGACCTCTCTGACATTGTTATACAGGGGAAAGAAAATCATTACATCCTTCATTCCCTCGGAAAGATACAGGGTTGAAGACCATTTTCCCTTATATTCCTCTATAGACGGAGCTCTGAAAACTCCGCAAAAGTCTCCGTCACAGTAAATACCGAAGGAGGATGAGCCCGAAAGGGCCATATGGTTCATAAGGCATAAATCGGGAAGCTCTGCCGTGAGGGTTATCTTCACACTGTCTGTCCTAAAACGAAGCACTCCGCCCGACGTGTTGAAATTCAAAGCCGAAACACCGTCGGAAACCCTGTCTGCCACCTCGGTATCCATACGGTAAAAGCCTTTTTCCCCGAATTTCAGTCCGTAAAGAGAAAAGGGAGCATTATGAATATCATATGTTTTCATTCCCTCAAAAACGGGAAACTCTGCCTTGAAGTTTTTATCAATCTCTTCTATTCTTTTCATATTTTCACTCTAATATAATTCTGTTTGTTCCTGCAGTCAACTCAATTTCAGTGTCCTTATATCTGAAAATACCCTCTGCGGGAAGATTTATTGTAAACCGTGCGAAGCGTTCACCGTATTCAATGCTCACACTTGCAGCACCCTGAGGAAGTCTCACGCTGCCGCTGAAATTACCTATAAACGAAATATCCTTGGGCTCGATTAAGATTTTTTCATAGCCGAAGCTGTCTTCCTCCTGTGAAATACCGAGAACATAACGGAAAAGATAGGCAACCACCGCACCGAACATAGGATGCGAATGGGAGCGTCTGCCTGTCCAGTATTCCCAGAGTGTTGTAGCATCCTGATTTTTCAGATTACCGAAGGAATATTTACCCTCACTGCAAAGAAGTCTTATTGCAAGATCTCCTCTGCCGTTCTTAAAAAGCACACGGGTGAGAATATCCGTTCCGAAAATACCTGTGTTATAATACATATGCTTTTCATCATATACCTTTATCATATTTTCAAAGGTCTTTTTCGTACCGATACCGATATCCGCCGCAAAGGCATTGGCACCCTGAATGTTTCTCGCAAAGTCCCCTGTCTTTTCATTATAATATGTCTTCTTTATGGCAGAAACAAGCACTCTCCTTTTATCGCGAAGAGCCTTTACCTCTTTTGCGGGAAGACCAAGAACATTCTTACAGGCAAGTATTTCATCGATATATTTTACATAGAAATATGTATTTACGAAACGGGGAGGAATTCTGATTTTTGTGGGTGTGCACCAATCACCGAGACACCATTCCAGAGGCACATCGGAGGAAACAAGATTTCCTCTTGAATGATCATCAAGAAAACGGAAATATTCCTTCATCTGCGGATACATTTTTATCATAAAGGTCGCATCGCCGTAGTGCTTATAATAAAGATAAGGCACATGAACAATGGCACCGCCCCAGCCGCCGGGACCTCCGCCGGAACGCACATAGGGAGCAGTATTCTGCACGTGTCCCGAAACTCTGTCCTGACAGTCGGATATATCCTCAATCCATTTGTCATAGAATTTTCTTGCATCAACAGTGGTCATAACCGCATCTGCCGCCAGCTGACCGTCACCGGTATAGCCGCGTCTTTCAAGGTGAGGACAGTCAGAGGGAATACCTGTGTGCATATTTGAAAGCTGGGTGTTTATAAACGCGTCATAAAGCCACTTAAGAACCTCATTGTCAGATGAAAAATATGAATTCACCTCAACATCAGTGTGTATAACATCAAAACGAAGCACCTTTATATCAGCGGGCACTCTGAAAAATCTTGAAGCGTGCCATGTGAACTTCTGACAAGCCTCTCTTTCGGCATCACCGCAGATGAAGCGGGCTTCCTGCTCCATAATCTTAGTAGGTTCAAGCTCTTTATCGCAGGTTTTTTCCTCACTGCCCGTAATTGTCACAGTTCTGCCCTTTTCGGCAGGTAAGACTATAACAAGATTTCCCGTTGTGTTCTTTCCGATGTCATAAATCTTATAATCATCAGTAACCTTTATGATGGCAGGATATAAAACCTCCATCACCTTGTCGGTAGGACAGTCACTTACCATATATCTTGTTTCGGGGAATTCACAGGGAACCGCCTTTTCCCATGAACTGCAATCGGCATCGGGAAGAAGCCAGCTATCATCATAGTCGGCGAAATCCTGTGTTTCACCATCTGTCATTTCATATTCTTTTATAAAGCCCTCTTTACAGAACACTTCTCCGTCGGAAGCAACAACTGTGATATTGCCCTCTGAGTTTGTGAGAGCAAGAGAAAAAATAAGCTTTTTATTACCGAATTTTTCGTGATGCACACCTGAATACCAGCCGTCACCCAGCATAAAGCAAAGACAGTTGTGCCCTTCTTTAATAAGCTTCGTCACATCATACTGCGAAACATATATTCTGTAAGCCAATTCCTCAGGCCACACACCGTATGCACGCGTTAGGGTTCTCTTGTGAAATTCCGAATTGAGAGGCACAAATTTTTCATCGGAAATAATTTTACCGTTTACATATCCCTCAAAAAAGCCCAGACCTATAACATTAAGCTCTGCCTTTACAATATTCTCTGCAAAAAAATCCTTTCTTGCAAGAACAGAGGCAAAGCCTTCAGAAAACTCAACCCAAGAAGCAGAACCGAAATATTTTTCCCTATTCATAAAGAACCCCGTTTCTCCGATTACGGATTTTTATAATTATATAATATTCCCGAAGACCTGAAAATTCAAGTCTTCGGGAATAATTTAGGGTAATTTTATTGTAATTTCGTGTGAGCCCTCTGAAATCTCAGCACCTGCCATATAGCCTGCAATCAGAAGTGTTTCGGTTTCTTTTGCGTCAATTTCCAATTTTACATCCTCACCGGGAAGTGAAACAATAAGCACACCGTCCTTTTCGGCATTCACCGTACCTCTGATTTCTTTTTTTCCGAAGAAGGTTATTTCACACTCACTTGCGAGAATGCTCTCAATTCCCTTAAGGAATTCCTCCATATCAAGCTCATAACCCTCGACATTATCATCATTATAAACACCGTTGCCCCGTATAACATCACCCGAGCCGGAAATACATTTGAAAATCTCATTAGTATATGCGTGACCGTAAAGGGATGTATCAAGAGACAGAATATCCTTTTCACCCACATAGAAAAGAGGAAGTGCCGCTGTATTTTCGTGAACATACATATAATCAACAGTCTTTTCGGTAATGGACACTTCATCCGTCACGGGAGAGTCGGAAACAATATATTTCACACCGAAAAGAGCATTGAGAACGGGGTTGGGGATATATTCTATGCTGACATTTTTGGCATACACACTCATTCCCAGCTTTGTGAAGAAGTTATAACAGGCTCCAGACATTGTTGATGAATAATGGGAAATTCCGTTATAGCCGTACAGCTGACCGCCGTTATATCTGTGATTCTGTAATTCAATTCTCCAGAATTCATTATTTTTTTCATCGGGAGAATATTCGTCCCTCACCTTTTCCAGAACCTCGGCATTTCTTAAAACGGAAGCCTCATTGACACACTTTGTGTCAGCTGACAGCTTAATCACGGCATTTGTTGAAAGCTCTGCCACCGTCAGAGCTATAAGAACACAGCAAAGTGCTTTTTTCAGCTTTTCCTTTTTAATATTACTGTCCCTTAAAGCCGAAAAGCCGTAATATCCTGCCGCAGCTCCGAGGAAGCAGAAAATAAAGCTCTGTCTGCCCGGAAGCTGATTTGGGAAGTGGAAGCCGTGCCAGATAAAATCAAGGAGATTGAAATTAAAGGACACCAACATAAAGATTATGAGAAAAAGGAACGAAAGCTTCTTTTTGAGAGAATATTTATTTGAAAACAAAGTGAATACGGCAATAACAGCAGAAAAGAAGCCGAAATGAAGATTGGGAGAGCCGTATGCAAGTGATGACTTGGTGTACGGAAGAAGCATAGCGAGAAGCTCAGCCCACGGGTGATAGAATTTCAGCTCGTTTCCGAAGCCCTTTTGTGATGCAAGGGTTTTGGAAATTGCCGAAAGAAGAGGTATAAGCACGGGAAGATTGAGCAAACCTGCGAGAAGTGAACATACCCCGAAACGAACTGCGGCAAAAAACCACTCCTTAAAGCTTTTTTTCTCCGTAAATGTGAGCATAAAAAACCACAGCACCGCAAAAATACAGACTGCATATGCAATATAGAAGTTTGAATATATTGTGAGAAAAAGTGATGCGGTGTAAAGAATGTATCCACCCTCACCCTTATAAAGACGCTCTATGCCCAGAAGCACAAGCGGAAGAAGAATAACCGCATCCATCCACATAAACTGGTTTATGAATGCGAAGGTATACCCCGAAAATGCATAACCCAGACCGAAAACAATGATATAGGGACTCTTTTTTTCCGTATGGCTTGTGAGATAATAGGTAAATGTCACGCTTGCCAGTGCAAAACGGATAAATACCATCATATCCACCTGTCCGGGTGTCAGCTCTCCGGGAAGAAGAAAGAGAAGATACCACAAGGGACTGTTGGTGTAATAAGCACTTTGAGCCGTCAGGTCAAAGCCCAGTGCTCCCGTAAAGGAATAGCTGAAATCAAGACTGCGGAAGGCTCTTTTCATTTCACGAAGCATAGGGAAATACTGTCCCCAAGCATCGATAGCCATCAGGGTGTTTTCACCAAAGGGGGCAATCTCACGGGCAATGGCGGGGATAATAATTATTATGAGAGGAATGAAAAAAGCAAGAAGATAATAGCTGACATTAGAAAGCCTGTCCTCTTTTATCAAAGTGCTTTTCCGTTTTTTCAAGGGAAAAACCTCATTCAATATATTTTTTATCATTATTTTTTCTCCTGTAATAAATTCCCTATAATTATACCCGCAAAGTCCCTTTTTTTCAAGAAAACTTTTCTTAATATTCATTTAAATAAAAAGCCGGCACACCTCAAATGAAGCATGCCGTGATTTATCAGTCGATTTCGACCTGAATTTTCATATCCTGTCTGTTTGCGGCTGAACGCATAACTGTACGGATAGCCTTTGCTATTTTGCCCTGCTTTCCGATAACTCTGCCGATGTCGCTTTCTGCAACATGAAGATGGAATACGGTAACGCCCTCTTCATTGACCTCGTCAACTGTTACTTCAACTGCATCGGGCTGGTCAACAAGACCTTTAGCAATTCCGAGAAGTAAATCTTTCATTTATCTTTGCCTCCGGGGGTGTGCTTATCAGTCGATAACGCCGTTCTTCTTAAGAAGAACCTTAACAGTATCTGTGGGCTGTGCACCGTTAGCAATCCACTGCTTAGCCTTATCAGCATCAACCTTAACTGTCTTAGGCTCAGTCATGGGGTTGTAGTAACCGATTTCTTCGATAAATGTGCCGTCACGGGGATATCTTGAATCTGCAACAACGATTCTGTAGAAGGGAGCCTTCTTAGCACGCATACGACGAAGACGAATTTTAACTGCCATTTTAATTTCCTCCAATAAATAAAAATTTTTATATGTTAAACAATAGTCCTTGGGGACTTAGTGTCTAATCCGTGATTACATTCCCGGGAAACCTCCGGGGAAGCCGCCGCCCATACCGCCGAAGCCACCGGGAGGCATCATACGGCGCATTCTCTTTTTGCTGCCGCCTTTATTACCGCTTAACTGCTTGAACATCTTCTGCATCTGCTTATACTGGGAGAGAAGTCTGTTGACATCCTCAACCTGCATTCCGCAGCCTGCGGCAATTCTTCTTTTTCTTGAGGGATTGATAATCTCGGGCTTTGCTCTTTCCTTGGGTGTCATAGAAAGAATTATTGCCTTTGTCTTATCAAGTGCTCTTTCATCTATATCCGCATCCTTAATTTTCTTGCCGACACCGGGAATCATTGAAAGCAGGTCCTTCATTGAACCCATTTTTTTCATTTCCTCCATCTGCATCAGAAGATCGTTAAGGTCGAATTTATTTTCCTGAAGGCGTCTTTCAAGCTCTGCCGCCTTTTTTTCATCGAGAGTGGTTTCTGCCTTTTCAATAAGAGAAAGCACATCACCCATTCCGAGAATTCTTGATGCCATACGGTCGGGATGGAAAACATCAAGATCATCAAGCTTTTCTCCTACACCGACGAACTTAATGGGCTTTCCTGTTACCGCTCTTGCGGAGAGAGCCGCACCGCCTCGGGTGTCACCGTCAAGCTTTGTGAGAACGAGACCGTCAATTCCCAGAGCCTCATTGAAGGTGGATGCAACATTTACCGCATCCTGACCTGTCATTGAGTCAACAACAAGGAGAATTTCGTGGGGCTTTACCTCTGCCTTGATATTTTTAAGCTCCAGCATCAGCTGTTCGTCTATGTGAAGACGGCCCGCAGTGTCAAGGAAGACATAGTCATAGCCTTTATCCTTGGCAAGCCTTACTGCTTCTCTTGCTATTGTTACGGGGTTTTCGGTGCCCATTTCAAAAACGGGAACGCCTGCCTGTTCACCCACAACCTGAAGCTGCTTGATAGCAGCAGGTCTGTAAATATCGCAAGCCGCAAGGAGAGGTCTGTGACCGTCTGCCTTAAGCTTTTTACAGATTTTTGCACTGTGTGTTGTTTTACCTGAGCCCTGAAGACCGCACATCATAACAACCGTAGGGGGATGTGAAGCACAGGCAAGTCTGGACTGTGTTCCGCCCATAAGTGCCGTCAGCTCTTCATTGACTATTTTTATAACCATCTGTGCAGGTGTCAGGCTTTCCATAACCTTTGCACCGATAGCCTTTTCTGTTACTCGGACCGTGAAGTCCCTTGCTACTTTATAGCTTACGTCAGCCTCAAGAAGTGCCAGACGAACCTCTCGCATAGCCTCCTTGACGTCGCTTTCATTAAGTGAACCCTTACTTCTTAACTTTTTAAACGCGGAATCAAGCTTATCGGACAAACCCTCAAAAGCCATAAGGTCACTTCCTTTCTGATTTTTGTCTCATCATTCTGCCAGAGACAAGGCTATTGACTGTATTTTAACTGACAGGTCATTGATTTCTCTTGAAAGACCTGTTTTTCTGTTTTCGGTACTGATTTTTGCGGCACAGTCTATTATTTCCTCAAGACCGCCCTGAACATCCTTGAAACGCTTCACAAGACCGAGTCTTTCTTCCATTTCAATAAGCTGACATTCAGCTCTCTTTATAGCATCTCTCACACCCTGACGGGTTATACCTACATTTGCGGCAATTTCGGAGAGGGAAAGATCCTCATTATAATAATACTCAAGAAATTCGCGTTGCTTGGATGTGAGCATATCACCGTAAAAATCAAGAAGAATTGTAATATCAAGATTTTTTGCCATAATAATTAACGCTCCTTTCCTTCGGTTTCACAACAAAAATGCCTGTAAAGTCTCAAACTTTACAGGCGATATTATATTATATAGGAATGCATTTGTCAATAGGATTTTTTGCGGATTTTTTCTGTTTGTTTAAAAGCAACACAATATATATGATTATAAATATAATAATTAATCATATTTCATTACTGTCCGCAAAAACTCCGTCACTTGTCTCTTCTTCGCATACAGTCTGAGAGTTGGTCTGTGCCTGTGCGAGTCCGTCCTCGTCAACGAGGTCATTGCCCACGATACAGGCGACGGGAACATAGATTATAAGAAGAAATGCACAGAAAATGCTGAGAATTAACTTCTTTAAGGGTGAATAGCCCGTCATAAAACCGCCTCCGTGATATTTTTTGAGAATATATCTCTTCTATATATAATTTATCACAGCTTTTAGGATAGTGTCAATAAAAATTACAGCTTTGAAATATTAATTTTGTTTTAAAAATACAAAATACACGGGTTTACCGTAAAGCAAACCCGTGTATATGGTATTCACCGGAATTTATCAGCCTCCGAAAAGACCTCTGAAGAATTCAGCTACCTTTCTGAAGAATTCCGCAATGGCATCCCAGATGGAACGCTTGTTTCCGTCCTCATCCTTAATAACGCCTTCAATCTTAACGTGAGCATCGCCTGTATTTGCAGGAATTGTGTATGTACCTGAGTCATCAGGTGTGACTACCTTATTGTTTATGTAAACAATATATTCTTCAAATGTACCGTCTGTGATTACTCTGAAGCAGATAGGTGCATCTGTGGGCCAGAAAATGTTTGTTGTTTCCTGAATAACAAGAGAGCCCTCAACAATATAGTTTGCATTTGAAAGAAGTGAGTCAAACATAATAACTCTTGCATTTGTTGCACCTGCAACTACTGTTACCTCCATTGAAGCGGAGATGTTGCCGCTGGCAACGGTAACGGTTACGGTACCTGTTCTTACTGCGTGGAATTTGCCGTTGATGAAGAAGCCGATGCTTTCATCAGAGGAAACCCAGATGCCGTCAAGAACAATAGTGTTGAGAGGACTGAGATATGCCTTGAAGGTTGTGACTGAGCCGAGAGCAACAGTTTCATCGCCGATAATGTAGATACGTGCACTTTCTTCAGGATAGAGTCTTGAAAGAAGACCGGAAATCTTTTCGGCTGCGGCATCAATTCTCTTCTGCTCGTCAATATCTCTTGTGTCTCTGTCCTTACTGAATTCCTCTATAAGAGCCTTTGCCTCTTCAATATCATTCTTGTAGAGAACAAGCTGATCCTCGTTGTCATATTCACCGCCTATAATTCTGAAGAAGATTTCAGAAAGCTTATCAAGCTCTGTATAATTACAGGAGGATGTATATGCGGCAACAAATGTCATATCGCCTGTTACGATGAAGCTGTCCGTTGCCACACCGTTTACTGTCCAGTTCTTGAAGCGGTATGTGAAGCCGCCTTCGGAATAGGAGTCAACCGTGGGAGCTGTTACGGTTTCACCCGCATAGCTCTTAACAGTTGTGAGAACGCCTCTTACATCAAATGTAACAGTCTTGAGCGTTCTGACGGTTACGGTAAAGCTCTTGCTGAACTTACCGTCAGAGGTCTTTACGGTAATAACAGCCTCTCCGTCCTTAAATGCTCTTATTGTTCCGTCCTCTTCTATTGTAACAACATTGTTATCGGAAGATGTTACAGAGTATGAAAGTCCTGCTTCAACTGTGATAAGGTCATTGATGTTACCTGCACAGCTGTTTTCATCAGCATCGAAATCAACAGTTCCGTCTGCGGGGATTTCGGGAATTGTGATAACTATTCTTATAGCAAGTGTTTCTTCAATAATATGACTGTTGTCTCTCTGACAGGTATAAACCTTGAGACCTGTCTCGGTTTCTGAGGGTTCCTTTGTAATAACACCGTCATTCCAGATATGACCGAGACGGTCAACAAGAACCTCTTTACAGACAGTACAGATACAGTCTGTTTCACAGGTTGCAGCAGCACCTGCGGTATGTCCTGTCTGGGGAATAACAATGAAGCTGAGCTCCTTGTTACAGTCAAGACAAATGGTTGATTTCTTACCTGCAGTTTCACAGCCTGCCTCAAGGGTTACTTCTGTTTTTGTTTCGCCGTGTCCCTTGGGAGCAATTCCTCTTGTGTTGAGTGAGGTATCACACTTTGTACAAAGAAGTGACTCAGTGCCCCATTCCTCACACTTGGGAGCTACGGTTGTTTTCCATGCACCGCTGTCGTGACCTTCTGCGGCAACCTCTCTTGTTGTCCAGTCAGTGAAGCAGACAGAGCACTTATTAGTTTCAACACCTTTATTCGTACAATCGGGAGCGGTTGTCACTCTCCATACACCCTCGGAGTGTCCGTTTGCATCTACATAGTCGCCTACATAATCGTCATCACATACGGAACAGGTGTAGGTTGTATATCCGCCGTTCGTACAATCTGGCTTTGTTACCACACCGACATATGTATGAGCAAGATTAAATGCCTCACCGCAGACAGTACAGTTACAGGGTGCTGAGCAGTCGGCGCCGTCGGGAGCGGTATGGGGAATTTTTGCTATTTTAACCTGCTCGTCTGAAAGTGCCTCTGAATTGGGAGCAGTTTCAAGAGCATCGGTTGCAAAGCACTTACTGCAGTTTTCACAATGCTTGTGAGCAATGTTTCCTTCCTCACTGCAGGAGGGCTCTTTTGCGGGGAATGCAACAAAGCTGTGTCCTGTGGGGCTGATTGCACTTGATGTTTTTCCGCCGCAGTTCTTACATGTCTTGACAAAGGAGCCTGCCGTAAGACAGCCGGGCTCTGCAGCAACTTTGCCTTCATCCCATTCATGCTCCTTAAGAGCTTCTGCATTAACTGTATAGCTGTATTTACAAGCATCACAGGTGTAAACCGTTGAGCCTAATACCGTACAGGTAGACTCGGTTGTAACTGATGAGAAGCTATGGGCTGCATCCGCACCGTACTGAGCAGTTATTGTTTTTGCGCCTGTGATATTTTCAAGGGAGCTGTCCCATGAGCTGAATACACGGTGTGCGTTTTTGCTCTTGTAAGACTCTGTGCTGAAGGATTCGGGAACCTTTGCGGTTTCGCCGTGCTTTACATTGACATTTTCGGTTACATATGTACCTTCAATGTTATAATACTTGAAGGTTACTGTGTATACATTGATTTCCCACACTGCGAAAAGCTCAACATTTTTGCCTGCAACATATGTAACATTCTTTATTGATTTTTCATCCGTAAATACAACAGTTCCGTTTTCGGCAACTGCCCAACCGATAAAGTGATAACCTTCCTTTGTGAAGGTGTTTGCGGGAAGAGTCTTTTCAACGTCATAAACCATATTAAGCTCTGTCATTGAGCCTGTTCCGCCGTTTGCATTAAAGGAAACTGTGTATTCTATGGGAGTCCATACTGCATAAAGGGTTACCGCGCCGTCCTTATCGGGATTAAGCTGTTTAACCTTTGCACCGTCAGCATAAACCATTTCGCCGTCTCTCTCAAGAGACCAGCCTGAAAGAACATAGCCTGTTCTTGTAAACATATTCTTTGCAAGGGTTATTTCCTGCTCATATGAATATTTTGTTGCAGGGATATTCTCACCCTCACCGCCGTTTTTGTCAAATGCCAGAGTGTATGAGTTTTCACTCCATATTGCATAAAGAGTAACCTCATCGCCTTGCTCGGTCTTAAGGTTGTCGTATGCGGCTTCGGTGATAAGCTCCCCACCGTCAGCGGTCAGTGACCAGCCGATAAAGGTATAGCCTGTTCTTGTAAATTCACAAGCGGGAAGAGAAGCACCGCTGTCATATACCACAGTGACATCAGCCATCTCGCCTGTACCTTTATTACCGTCAAACTTAACGGTAAATTCATTTGCAGTCCATACTGCATAAAGTGTAACGGAGCCGTTTACCTCGCTTGTGAGATCTGAAACCTCTTCTTTGTCGGTATAAAGTACTTCACCGTCGGGAGAGGTTGACCAACC
Source organism: Acutalibacteraceae bacterium (assembly GCA_045590915.1). GTDB lineage: Bacteria > Bacillota > Clostridia > Oscillospirales > Acutalibacteraceae > RUG806. The sequence continues at coordinate 14,492 of JAZNRX010000151.1, forward strand.
TGCGAAGGTATAGCCTGTCTTTATAAAATAGTTTGCGGGAAGATTGAAGGGTGTTCCGTAAACGGCGTTGAACATTCCGATGCCGCCGATACCTGTGTTACCGTCAAGAGCAACACTGTACTGATTGGGAATCCATGAGGAATAAACGGAGATATTCTCACTCTTTACGGGAGTATCTTCAGTAATCTTTTCACCGCCTGCAGTATACCAGCCGTCAAACACATAGCCTTCACGGGTAGCCTCGGCAAGTGTGCCGTAGCCGTCAGCATCAAAGGCAACTGATTTCTGTGCCGCTGTCCAGTTTATATTGCTGTCATATGTTTCAGCATCAATAAGTCTTATGTTGCTGAACTTTGTTACTGTATTTGTGCTGTTTGCAGAGCCGAAACGGATTGAAAGAAGTCTTGCATCCGCGTGGGGTGTGAAGCGGATAACAACATGTCCGTCCGAATGTACATAGCAAGCACTGTGAGGAGAGGATGTTATAGCTGCTGTATATACATCTCCGTCAGGCTTATAGTATGTATATGTGACATCAGAAGCAGTGTACAGTGTACTGCTATTTTCATTGTCATCATAGAAGAAGAGAATAACCTGTGAGCCGCCGCCCTCTGATACATCAAGATCATATTCAAAGACATATTCCTTTGAGGGCTCAACGGGAATGGTATAATGATTTCCGCTCTTTCCTTCTGTTGCATAAACGTCACCGTTAGAAGTGCCGTCAGCAGTAATTGTAATTACACCGTTTTCACAGCTTACGGAAGCATTATCCTTGTTCATATGCATGCTTCCGGAGAAGGTAGCCATTTCATTTACACTGAAAAGGTTATCATAAGAAACTGAATATTCGTTTGCAGTCCACTTTGCATAGAGAATTCTTGAGGAAACTGCACTTTCGGAATTGACTGCTGTTGTGAGAGCTTCGTCTGCATACCAGCCGGCAAAGGTATAACCGTCTCTTTCGGGAGAGGGAAGTGTTCCGTAGGTTGTACCGACAACCTTACCTACAGGTGAATATGCTGTCTGCTCGCTTCCCTTTTCAATTTTTATCTGAAGAGCCAGATTATCATATACTCCGCTGCCTTCAACATTGTAGTACCAGCTCCAGAACTTAAGACCGTCAACCTTCACAAAGTCTGCTTCGTTATATGTGATGGTTTTTGTTGCAGAACCTTCAAAATCAAAGTTATATCTCTTATTGGCAGAGTTTGTTACATTTGAACGGTTTTCGTCCACTGTATCGAAAACTACACAGCCTGCACCGTTAAATGAGCCTGAAACCTGAGTAACGGTAAATATGTATGTATCTGCATCGGGAGTAAATGCAGTTGTACCGTACTGAACATCGGCAGAGAAGTTACCGTTGATAACTGCAGTTTCGTTTTCTGCATTCCAATCATAATAAGTGGAAGAGGGATTTATCCAAAGGTTTACACCGATGTCATCGTGGTTTACATCAAAATAAACACGAAGTCCCTTGCCTGAAAGAAGAGCGGCAAGTGAGCTTTCAAGCTCGGTTATAAAAGCTTCATAGTCGAAGGTCTTGTCTACATTGACAAGTGCACCGCAGGCGTTCTTATAAGCAGTTTCAAATCTTGCCCAAGCGGCTGAGCTTGTGTCGGGATCAACATAGTTTACATCATAATAGTATGAATTCCAGTTTGACTTCACACCGAGAGCACCGAGATATGAAGCCGCATTGTTTACGGCTGCACGAAGCTCTGTCTTATCAACAAGCTTGACATTAAGTCCTACTGCTGCAGAAGCCGCCTGAACATCACCCTCGCGGTCCTTTGCTTCATAATAGCTCTTTACTGTATATGTCTTTGAAGAAGTGTTCTTGTCAATAGCCTTATCCCAGGCACCTGCATACCAGATTCCTTCATCAAGAGGAGCAGTGAGACCTTCCTCTGATGCAAACTTAACATAAACAGCCTTCTTTGCAGAATTAATGTATGCCTGAGAGGTGTATGCTCCGGTTGCATCGTGAGACATACCTGTAGCATCACCGATATACCACTGTGCATCGGCATAAGGAGTGTTTGAAGTAACCGCATCCTCTACATCGGTGTCTGTTGCCATCATACCGACTGCAAGGTTGGGGATTTCATTAAGATTGCTGTAACGGCTGGAGTCAACGGTAATTGTGCCCAGTCTTGAAGGTGTTACCTGTGAAAGAGCATACTGTGAGGTCGCAGTACCGTTGTTCATATAATCAAATGCAACAGGATATACATTCGGTGTATTGATTGCTGTTGTATAGAAAAACTCTTTTACTCTGTAGCTTCTTGTAAAATCAGCACCTGTCTGATTTGCCCAGAAATATGCGGTGTTTGCATCAGTTCCTGCAAAAACAGCATTATATGTGCCGTTTGCAACAGGTGCGGCACCTGTTACCTCAACACCGCCGGCATATGCCTTGTTGTTTTTGCTGAGGAAGGGCGAGAAGGAATATTTTCCGTCTGTTTTATTATCGGAAGAAACAGTAACCTGTGAAACAGGCATATACCAGGGATAAAGATTATTTGTCTGGCTTGCGGTGTTATCAGCAGAATGAACACCTGTCACCCAAGTGATGTGCTGACCGTAAACGTCCACATCACCCTTATCGTTATAAACTCTGGCTGCGGCACCGTAGGGCACAACATAGGGCTTATAGATGTAGGAATAGGTGAACACTGCCTTTACCTCACCCTTGTCGGTAGTGTATGTAAGGCACCATTCGATATAACAGCCGTTTACATCTGCCGCAAGCTCGGGAGATGTACCGCCTGTTACTGTAACAAGATAGTATGTACCCTTGTTTTCTATTGTATATTCAACAGTACCTTTGTTGTCCTCGGACATATAGCTGCCCTGAAGGTCAAGGTATCTTGTTGAAAGCTTAACATCACTCATACCCTCTTCGGCGGCAAAATATAACTTGCCCTCTGTGGCAGTATCGGAATTCACCGCGGGAGCAGAATAAATATCTGCCGTATTGACAGTATTACCTACATAATACTGGAAGGGCGTGCTTGTTGCTTGTGCCCATGATGTTACCTCCGGATAGAGATAGATTACCTCCGGAGCATAAAAAGCAGTTCTGCTTCCTGTGTTCACCACAGCCGCATTAACTTCAGCAAGGGGATTGCCCACGGTGAAGAAACACAGTGTCGTAAACATCATGACAGCACACAGCATAACGCTTAATGCTTTTTTGAGAGTCTTCATACTTCACTTCTCCTTATATTTTATCTTTAATAATTAAAGATAATTATAGTTATATTAATAATAACACGGAAAATAAACAATTTCAACAAATTTTCCAAAAAAGAAAGTAGTCGGAACTCACAAAATATGAAAAGCTTTTTTGTTAAAATTAAATTACCGACCACCGACAAAACCCGCCTGTAAACAAAAAAATCCGTTCAGAAATTCTAAGATTTTGCAATATCTTCCATTTTCAATTTTCTCTGACCGCCGACCTCAAAAGTCTCTCTTTACGATTTAAAAGAAAAAAGCAGCCACCGTAGTGACTGCCCAAAAATATACTTTTTAACTTATGCAAGCTCGGCAAAATACTTGATTGTTCTTACCATCTGGCTTGTGTAGCTGTTTTCATTGTCATACCATGAAACAACCTGTACTTCGTAAAGGTCATCAGCAATCTTAGCAACCATTGTCTGTGTTGCATCGAAAAGTGAGCCGTACTTCATACCGATAACATCAGATGAAACGATTTCGTCTGTGTTGTAACCGAAGGATTCGGAAGCAGCAGCCTTCATAGCAGCGTTGATGCCTTCCTTAGTTACATTTTCACCCTTAACAACAGCTGTAAGGATAGTTGTGGAGCCTGTAGCAACGGGAACTCTCTGTGCGGAGCCGATAAGCTTGCCGTTGAGCTCGGGAATAACAAGACCGATAGCCTTTGCAGCACCTGTTGAGTTGGGAACGATGTTAGCAGCACCTGCTCTTGCTCTTCTCATATCGCCCTTTCTGTGTGGACCGTCGAGAATCATCTGGTCGCCTGTGTAAGCGTGAATTGTGCTCATGATACCGCTCTGGATGGGAGCATAATCGTTGAGAGCCTTAGCCATGGGAGCGAGGCAGTTTGTTGTGCAGGAAGCAGCGGAGATGATCTGATCATCAGCTGTAAGAGTATCCTCGTTAACTGAGAATACAACTGTCTTGAGGTCATTACCTGCGGGAGCGGAAATAACAACCTTCTTTGCACCTGCGTTGATGTGAGCCATGCTCTTATCCTTGGAGCAGTAGAAGCCTGTGCATTCGAGAACTACGTCTACACCGATTTCACCCCAGGGAAGTTCAGCAGCGTTAGCCTTTGCATAAATCTTGAGAGTCTTGCCGTCAACTGTGATTGTGCCTGCTTCATCATCAGCTTCAACTGTGTGAAGGTTTTCACCGATTCTGCCGCAGTAGCCGCCCTGAGCTGTATCGTACTTGAGAAGCTGAGCAAGCATTGAGGGCTTTGTGAGGTCATTGATAGCTACTATTTCGTAGCCTTCTGCACCGAACATCTGACGGAATGCAAGACGTCCGATTCTGCCGAAACCGTTAATTGCAACTTTAACTGACATAATTATTTTCCTCCATTTTCAGAAACAATCTGTTCCTTAATTTTCCACATTATATTATATCCGAAATTTCACATTTTTCAAGCACTTTGTTAAAATTTTCACCCACTTTTAAAAGTTTGGGCAAGTACAATAAAATCCCTTGAAAAACTTATTGTTATTACTGCAAATTTACTACATACGGGGGCTGTTTACCACATTAACGGGAGTGCCGTTGCAGAATGCCTTTACATTTTCCTCTAAAATTTTCATAAGACGGACTCTTGTGTCATAGGAAGCCCATGCGATATGGGGAGTGATATAGATGTTCTTTGTATGGAATAAGGGATTTTCGGGAACGGGAGGCTCAACGGACAGAACATCAACACCTGCACCGCCCAGTTTTCCCGAATCAAGAGCTTCCTTTACTGCTTCTTCGTCAAGCTCACCGCCTCTTGAGGTATTCACAAGAAATGCTCCGTCCTTCATTTTAGAGATAAACTCGCGGTTTACCATTTTTTCGGTTTCGGGGGTGAGAGGACAGTGAATTGAAACGATGTCGGAATTATTGAGAAGACAGTCCCTGTCAACAAAATTGATTTTTTCATCAGCATATTTTTCCGGATGTGCTGTGTGAACAAGGACATTCATTTCAAAGCCCTTTGCAATTTCAGCCACACGTCTTCCTATTTTACCGTAGCCCACAATACCGATGGTTTTTCCCAAAAGCTCCTTGAGAGGTGCCAGCATATAACAGAAATCGGGATAATTTGCCCATTCACCCGACAAAACGGAATCGGAGTGAAGAGCTATACGGTTATAAAATTCGAGAATAAAAGCGAAGGTCTGCTGTGCCACAGCAGAAGCGGAATATGAGGGAATATTTACAACCGCAATCCCGCACTCATCGCAAGCCTCACAGTCAATAATGTTATATCCTGTTGCAAGAAGTGCAATCATCTTAAGACGGGGAAGTTTTTCAACTGTCTCGCGGCTCATGGGAGTTTTGTTGAGTATAACAATATCCGCATCCTTTGCTCTTTCATAAATCATATCAACAGGCGAGCGGTCATAAACCGTAAGCGTGCCGTATTTTTCAAGAAAATCCCAGCTGAGATCTCCCGGATTTGCAGTAACACTGTCAAGAATAACGATATTCATTTTCTGTTCTCCTTATTTCATTTGCTTTATATTTTAGCATAATGAAAGATAATGTGCAATATATTTAACATATTGACCGTTGAGTTTTGTTGTAGTATAATCAAGAATGGTGATTTATGTGACAAAGAGGGTAAAAAAACAAAAAACAATATCAAGAATACTTCTTGCATCTGCTGTCATTTCCTTTATCGTGGCAGTGGCTCTTATTGTTATCCTTTGCCTTTTACAGATAGATTCCGTCAAGGAAAAATATGATGAATATCTTTACATCCTTGAAGATTTCGAGCTGAGGGTTGCGGCACTGCAAAGCAGAGGGCTTATTCTCATTGTAATTCTCCTGCTGTTTCTCTTAAGAAGTCTTTCGATGATGTACCCTTATCCCATGGTTTTCATTATCACGGCTATGGTTTTCCCGCCCTACCAGTCATTCTTTATAAACCTCGTAGGTATGGCACTCACCTTTGCCTTCAGATATTACACGGGCTATGAAATGGGAGAGGGAACAATAAACTTCGCCTTAAGAAAATATCCCGCCGTGCTTGATGCCATGGATGAGGACGGCAAAGGCAATCCCCTCATTCTTCTGGCATTAAGAATGGTGCCCTCCTTACCAATCAACACAATAAGTCATTTTTACGGCTCCCTTGAATACTCCTTCCCCCGATATATGCTCATATCAGTGGCGGCATATATCCCCAAGCTTATTTCCTATTCGTTTATAGGAAATAACGTGTACGATCCCTTCTCGGCAGATTTCTTCGTGCCGATGATTGTACTTCTTATATTCACGGGAATATGTCTTCTTGTTCTCAGAGCATTTTTAGGCCTCTCCGTAAAAATCAGATTTTCGTCCAAAGAAAAAGGAAATAACCAACCGAAAGGAATTGAATAATTATGGCAAACCTCAACACAATAAGAAATGAAATAACCTCAGGCTCCTTTGACGAGAGACTTTCCCGTCTTTACGGCTCGGACACGGAAAAGGCAAGAGCAAGATTTCTTCACATCACTCACCTTTTTGAAGACAAATTCGGAGACAGAGAAAATGTACGCTTCTTCTCCGCTCCCGGAAGAACAGAGGTGTGCGGAAATCACACCGACCACAATCACGGTCAGGTGCTTGCCGCCGCAATCAACCTTGATGCTGTTGCCTGTGCAGTTAAGACAGACGACCACTTCATCCGCGTTTACTCCGAAAACTATCCCGGAGACATCATTGACATAAACATCCTCGAGCCTCAGATGAAAGAGGTTGAAAAAAGTGCATCCCTTGTCAGAGGTGTTGCCGCAAGATTTAAGGAATTAGGCTATAACATAGGCGGTATTGACTGCGTAACCGTAAACAATGTTCTCAAGGGCTCGGGAATGTCCTCCTCCGCATCCTTTGAGGTGCTTGTAGGCACAATGCTCAGCTATCTTTATAATGACGGCAAGGTTTCTCCCGTTGAAATTGCCAAAATCGCACAGTATGCAGAAAATAAATTCTTCGGAAAGCCCTGCGGACTTATGGACCAGATGGCTTGCTCCGTAGGCTCATTCGTACAGATAGATTTCGAAAATCCCGAAAAGCCCGTTATCACTCCCGTTGAATTTGATTTCGCCTCCTGCGGTCATTCTCTCTGTATTGTTGACACCCGCGCAGACCACGCCGACCTCACAGACGACTATGCCGCAATAAGACGCGAAATGGAAGCCGTTGCAGGCTATTTCGGAAAATCCTGTCTTCGTGAAATAACCGAGACGGATGTTCTTTCAAATGTTGCGGGAATAAAGGAAAAGCTGGGTGAAAGACCGCTTCTCAGAGCAATTCACTTCTTCGAGGACAACAAGAGAGTATCGAAGGAAGCCGAGGCTCTTAAGAACGGTGACTTCGAAGCCTTCAAGGCTCTCACAATAGCATCCGGTTATTCATCATATATGTACAATCAGAATGTATTTTCCTCCTCTGCTCCCCTTTCACAGCCCGTATCTCTGGCACTTGCAATAAGTGAGGTTATCCTCAAGGGCAAGGGTGCATGGCGTGTTCACGGCGGCGGCTTTGCAGGAACAATTCAGGCATTCGTCCCCGACTGCTTATTAAACGAATACAAGGACAGCATGGAAGCCGTATTCGGTGAAGGCTCCTGCTATATCCTTGCAATCCGTCCCTTCGGCGGAACAGAAATATGATTAAGTAAAAAGTAAAAGGGAACAGTGAAAAGTGCCCCTGCAGGAAGACACAGAGCATCTTGCTTACATAATTAAGGGCGTAGTCCTTCCGACAGTGTCACTGTTCACTCTTCACTATTACCTATTCACTATCATAATTTATTGTCCCGATAAATTATGATTTACGGTGGTTTAAATGACAGAATTACGACATATAAAGGCACTTGAGCTTGATAAGGTGCTTTTTCAGCT
>JAZNRX010000152.1:0-14804 GCA_045590915.1 Acutalibacteraceae bacterium
AAACAAGAGTAAACGGCAGAGACTTCAAGGATATTTCAGATGTTGAAAGCCGTATGTATGCCGAGCTTACATATCTTGAGGAATATCTGAACGACGAAAAACAGACAAAGCCCCTCTATTACTGCGAATATGTTTCCGACAAATCCACGGGCGACATTCCGCTTCACTGGAGAGACTTCGAGCATTACGATAATTATACAGGCGGCTGTATCTGGGAATATTGCGACCACGCGGTGGACATCGGCACAAAAGAAAACCCCGGATACCGTTACGGCGGTGACTTCGGAGACTATCCCAACGATAAATATTACTGTGTTGACGGTCTTGTGTATCCCGACAGAAGTCTCCGACCGGGCTTTTACGATATGAAGCAGACCTATATTCCCATATCTGCAGCATATGAAAACGGAGTTCTCACGGTTTTCAACAAAAGATATTTCAAGAGCCTGTCTGAATATGAATTGAAGGCAGTTTTCTCCTATGACTTGGATGAAGCCGAGGAAATTACTCTTGAGGTCAGTGATATTGCTCCCCGTGAGAAAAAGTCCTTTGCAATTTCTCCCGAAAAAACCGAGGGTGTTGTGACACTGACAGTATTCCTCAACCTCAGAGAAGACACCTTCTATGAGAAAAAGGGCTTCAATGCGGGCTTTATACAGTTTATATTGAATAACGCTCCCATAAAATGCGAAGAAAAAGCGGAAAATGAAGTAAAGCTTTCTGAAGACAGAAATAATTACTACATTTCCTGCAACAATATTTCATATACATTCTCAAAAATCACAGGCAAAATAGTATCAATCAAAAAGAATGACAGTGAATATCTCTGTTCACCTGTGGAATTCTCCCTGTGGAGACATTCCTTCAATCACAAAGAGGCTATTGAAAGGGCAAGATATCACAAGGCATATCAGAAGACGTATTCTGTCAGTGCCGAAAATGACGGTGAGGTAAAAATCACTGCAGACCTTTCCTTTGCCGCAAGTGCCATGCCCCCCGCACTTAAGGGCAGGGCGGTTTATACCTTCAATAAAGACGGCAGTGTGACACTTTCATTCACTGCCGACGTAACGGAAAACGCACAGCCTCTCCCCCGCTTCGGCGTTCAGCTCAGGCTGAAAAAGGACTTCGAGGAGGTTAAATATTTCGGCTACGGCCCCAAGGAAACCTATCCCGACAGATATATTTCCCAGCGTCTCGCACTTCACGGCTCAACGGTTACGGATGAATATGAAAAATATATCCGCCCCTGTGAAAGCTCATCCCACTATAAGACAAAATTTGCGGGAGTTTATAGTGTTGACGGCGGAATTGAGTTCTTCGACGAAAGTGAAAGGGGCTTTTCCTTCAAGGCACTTCATTTCAATGACACTCAGATGAATGACACTCTCCACCACGACGAGCTCGTACCCCTCGATGAAACCGTTGTGAACATCGACTACAGAATTCACGCGGAAAATCAGGGACTTACTTACCTCGAACCCGAAAGAGCCTTCACAGAAAAGCACTTCTCGTTCACTTATATTATAAAGCCGTTCTGATTCGGCTTTTAAGGAGCAAAGCATATGGAATTTACAAGAGAAAAGAGAAAGAAGCTGGCGTTGTGGATTATAAGCGTATTCACTGTATGCTCACTTATTTTCCTTGCGGTGCAGAATATCGGAACTGTGCTTTCGGCGGCAGGAGGCTTTCTGAAGCTTTTCACTCCGCTGATTATGGGTGCAGGCTTTGCTCTTGTGCTTGATGTCCCCTTAAACTTCTTTGAAAATCATATTTTCACGAAAACAAAGAAGCCCGCACTTGCGAAATTAAAACGCCCGTTGTGCTTTCTTATTTCAATTATAATAATTCTGGGAATTCTCGCAGGTGTCATTATGCTTGTTATTCCCGAGCTTATTGAAGCAATAAAGGTCATTGTGGGGATTGTGACGGACTTTGTGACACGGCTTCTCAATATGGATGAAGCCGAAATAAGAGAGCTTCCCTTCGGTGAACAGCTTCTGGGCACCGACTGGAAGAAAATGCTTCAATCGGCATTGGACTGGCTTAAAAACAGCGGCGGAAAAATAGTAAACACCGCATTCACCACAATAGGCTCCGTTGTAACGGCAGTGGTAAACATCGGTGTGGGATTTGTTTTCGCGGTATACATTCTTTTAAGCAAGGATAAGCTGAAATATCAGATGAAAAGGCTGATAAAGGCTTGGCTTCCCGAAAAATCGGGCAGTATGCTCTTATATATACTCTCCGTAGCAAACGAAAATTTCAGAAACTTCATTTCGGGGCAAACCCTTGAAGCAATGATTTTAGGCGGACTTTGCATGGTGGGTATGCTGATACTTCAAATTCCCTATGCTCCGATGGTGGGAGCCCTTGTGGGAGTCACCGCACTTATACCCGTCATCGGCGGCTTTATAGGTGCAGGTGTGGGTGCCGTAATGATTTTAACACAAAATCCCTTAAAGGCACTGATATTCATAATTTTCCTTGTTGTGCTTCAACAGCTTGAGGGAAATCTCATATACCCGAGGGTTATGGGAAAAAGAGTCAGTCTGCCGTCAATGTGGATACTTGCGGCAGTAACTCTGGGCGGCAGTATAGGCGGTCCCTTGGGAATGCTCTTAAGTGTCCCCATAGCCTCCACCTGCTATGCACTTACTAAGGAATTTACAAGAAAAAAGGAAGAAAAAAAATCAAAGCTATGCGAAAAGCCGGAGGAAGAAGTCGGCACGGAAGTGTCGGATTGAAGCCTTCAAAAAAAACAATAAAGGAAGTAAATAACGGAGAAATTTAATGAAGGATGTATTTTTAAGCCATTGCTCGACAGACATAGAAACAGCAAGAAAAACCAAGGCTGAGCTTGAAAAAAGAGGTATATCGGTGTGGCTTGCCGCAGACGATATTCCCGCAGGAGGCGACCACGCAACTCTTACTCCCTATGCAATAAAAACCTGTACGGTTTTTCTTCTTCTGCTTTCAAAGGACTCGCAGGAGTCCGAATGGGTTTCCAACGAGCTGAATATTGCCGTAGGAAATAAAAAGCCAATTATCCCCTACAGAATAGACAAAAGCTTTCTGACGGAAAAATTCGCATATATCCTTGCGGGTGCACAGGTAAAGGATAGCTTTTCCGACATATTCCCCCAGATAAATGAAAAAGTCAAAAGCTCGGAAAAAAAGCCTCTTCCCGAAAAAGAGGAAGAGGAAAACGAAAGCGTAGATATTCTTTCCGACGATAACGATAAAGGCAGCTTTGATGACGGCGAAGGCAAGCCCTATGATGCCTTTGACAGCGACACGGGTGAACCCTATGATGCCTTTGACAGCGACACGGGTGAGCCCTATGATGCCTTTGACAGCGATGCTCCCGACGCCACGGTCATTGACGAAGCCTTCATAAAAAACAAGGTAAAGGATATATTTTCCCCCAAGAAAAAGGAAAAGAAATCAACCGGCTTCGGAAAGAAGGTTCTTATAACCCTTCTTTTGATGACGGTTCTGGGACTTACAATATCCGCCTTTTACACATTTTCAAGCGTTCTTCATATCGGTAATGATAATTTCAGCAAGCTTGACACTGAAATAAGCCTCAGTGATGCAACGCTTTACAGCTCCGACATAGATAAGCTTTCTCGCTTCAAGGAGCTTCACGAAATAACCTTCTACAGATGCACCTTCGCGGTAAACAGCATCAGTGATTTTCCCGTAGAGAAGCTTCACACGCTGATTTTACAGGACTGTAATATTTCACAGAATATTTTTGATACTATTGATTTTTCCAAGGCGGAAAATCTTCTGGAGCTTGACATTTCAGGCTGTGAGAGCATCGACAGAATACCTGACTTCGAGGAAATCGGAGAAACACTGACAACACTTAAAATTTCAGGCACGAAAATTTCGGATCTTGAATTCCTCCGAGGCAAAAAGCTTGTTTATCTTTTCATAGACTCACTGGGACTTTCCTCGCTGGATGCCCTCAGTGAAAGCATATATCTTGAAAGCCTTTCAGCAGAGGAAAACGAGCTTGTTGACATTTACGGTCTTAAAAACTGCACTGTTCTGTGGAATGTGAGCCTCAAGGGAAATACGTATATAAGCGATATTGATGTGCTTGAAAAATCCGCAGAAACCCTTGAGGCACTTGACCTTTCGGGCAATATGATAAGTGATATTTCAGTGCTGGGAAAATGCCAAAGCCTTAAAGAGCTTAACATCAGCGATAATAAAATTTCTTCCCTTGAGGCATTATCCCAATGCAGTGAGCTTCATTCTCTTGATGCGTCAAAAAACAGACTGACAGATATAAACGGACTGACGGGAAGCAGGAAATTCAAGTATATAAACCTGTCCGACAACGAAATTGAAGAAATCACAACTCCCATCAGCTTCAACAACTCGCAGTATGCCGTCCTTATTCTTATGAACAACAAGCTTCACACCCTTGTGCTTGATGAAAACAGCTCATATTCCGAGCTTCTTGTTCAGGGAAATCCTCTGACAAATTATGAATATCTCTCAAAAACAACGGCAAAAACATTCTGCGGGGACTATATTGACACCGCTGACATCACACCCGTGAAGGAAAATGCAATATATGTCTATCTCCCTCTCACGCCCCTTGACAAGCAGGTGAAGCTTGAAAAAGAAATTTACGACATAAAATTCACCGAGCCCGAGGACACCAAAGCCCTCAATATCTACATCTTCTCCCCCGTCTACTTCTACGGCACTCCGTAAAGACACAGATGCCCTGATGTATAAAAGGGAGTTATTAAAATAACGGCAAGCAGCATCCGAAACTCACAACACCGTGATTCTCGGATGCTTTTTGTTAATTTATCTTCTGTACGTTAAATAAAACTCTCTGTCTATTGAGAACTTCTTTGATAAATCAAAAAAGTTTTCAATAATTGTCTTGATTTTTTCTGCGGTAATATATATTGATTTCCTTCCGGAGCAGAATGTTTTCTGAGTTACCCCATAAGCATATAAAGCCTTTCATACCATTATTTGCACCTGCAAGGAGTTTTCGGCTTATTTGTGCACATCTTTATCAGATAGTCACACAAATTATCACACCGTTCGTTACACCAAACATCACTCCGTTTGTCACACCGTTCGTCACACCGAAATCACAAAAATTCCCTTATAAATCAAGGCTTCGGCGTTATATCACCTTAAATTTTCAGCACACCGATTATCACTCCGAACATCACACTGTTCATCACTCCGACCGTTACACCGATTATCACACCGACATACAATTATATATAGAAGGAATAGAAGGAATAGAAAGAATAGAATGTATAGAATGTTTGTGTGTTATATACATTTCCGAAAATTCAGGTATTTTTAATTTATTTTCTGTTTGTGCAATTTGCACAAACAAAACACAAAAAAAGATAAAATATTTGTTTTCAACATATGCGTTTTGAGGGAGAAATAATTTTTTGTTTGTGATATAATATCCGCAATGACAGAACATTTGTTCGATTGGAGTGCAAAAAATGGATTACGGCTTTGTAAAGATACCGAGAAAACTTTATATGACCAACATATTCCGAGACGGCTCACCGCTTAATGCTTATCTTGTGATTATGTCGGAAATGCGATACACCGATACGGTGACAAACGGAATAAAAGTAAAAAAAGGCCAGCTTCTTATTTCACAAAAGGAGCTGGCTTTCAAAATGAACCGAAGCATTCCGAAAACAAGATATATTCTGAACAGATTTGAGGAGCTGGGCGGAATAAAAAAAGAAAATATAAAGAACCGATATACCCTGATAACCGTCCTTGAGCCTTTTCTTACAGGAAACTTCGACAAAACAATCCTCTTTTCATCTGAAGAAACAACAGAAGAAAAAGAACAGCAGGAAACCGAAATGCCGTTGTATGAAAAGGCAGAAAGTCGGGCTGATGAAAAGATTTCTGCGAAGAAGGAGCCGGAGAAGAAGGCGGAATTTTCCGTATCCGAAAAAACCAAGACGGACAGCAAAAATACGGACGGGAATAAGGGAGAAAATAAAAATACCCTCTCCGAAACGAAGAAGGCATACGGATTATTTTCCAATGTAATGCTCACTGACCGTGAATATCGGGAGTTCTCGATGAAAACGGACTGTGCGGCGGTGTTTATAGATATGCTTTCGGCAAAGCTTAAAAATGCACAGAAGCAATACCCGAACCACTATGCACTGCTTATAAACAACTTAAGTGAGCACCGTCTGAAAAATCCCGACTTTGAGAAGAAGAATGCACCTCTGACTCCCGATCCCACCGCATCGTACGACATAATGTTAGCAGAAGAAATGGCAAAGACCGTCCCTAAAGTCAGAAAAAGGAAAAGATAAGCAAAATGCGAAGCATCCGACCTCCGACCTTCGCCCTTGCAAGCCTCCGAATTCCGAAATCCGAATTCCGAATTTGCGAAGCATCCGCCCTTACAATTTATCGTAATGCTGAATTATGACTTATACTTTTTCAGCTGTTCTTCCGTGGGAGTGTAGTCGGGGTTGGAGCAGCACGGATAGCTGGGGGGTGTGCCGTCGGGCTGCCAGAAGGGTGTGAGGTTGTCGTTTCTGAATTTTTCTCTGTCCTCAGCTTTTCTGAAATCGGGTACATCAAAGGGCACCGAGCCTTCCATAATGCTTCTGTGGGAGAGGATTGCAACGGATGCCATTGCGGTTGAGAAATATACATCAAACTGATGGGACTTGTTTTCTCTTATGCAGTTGAAAAATTCTCTTATAACAAAGAAATCTCCTCCGCCGTGGCCGGCATCTCCGATTTCCTTTTTCTCCTTGAGGCTGATTTTGGGCTTATAGAAATTGACTGCCTTTCTGCCCTCGGGGATTTGCCAGTCATTATAGCGAAGCATCACCTTGTCGGTGCCTCTGACATTTTCAAACTGTCCTTTTTCACAGCATATACGGTAGGAATTGGCGTGAGCACCGAAGGCTGAACAGCCTGTTACCTTGAAAACGGAGCCGTCATCATTGAGGATTGTGATTATCGAAGCCGTATCCGCAACATGAGAGGCAGTGGGACAGTCCTCAGGCAGAGGTGAATATACGGGCATAGCCGTAACTTTTTTGGGAAATACACCTGTTGCCCACATCAGAGGGGCAAGGGAATGTGTTATATAGTAGGAACGGGGCAAAAAGTTTCTCCAGTGCTTTTCATAGGGACGAATAGACATTACTGCCTTTGTGTCATACCAGTCCATAGGATGATTATATTCACCCTCACCGTACATAAGCTTTCCCAGCGTTCCGCCTTCATAGACCTTTTTCATTTCGCGGTTAAAGAGCATATAGGGATAGTTTTCCGCCAGCATATATATTGCCTTGCTCTTTTCCCAAGCCTCACACAGCTTTACGCCCTGTGCCATGGTGGAGTTGGAGATACATTCACTTAAAACATGGATATTTTTCTCCAATGCCTTTATTGCATATTCACTGTGCACGGGGAAGAAGTTTGCAAGAAGTACGGCATCCATGGGGTGATTTATAAACTCGTCGAAATCGGAGTAAACCGCCGCACCCTTTATATTTTCACTCACTTCCTTTATCTGTGCTTCATCCTTTTCGCAGACGGCAACAACCTCACCGCCGTTTACTTTTATTTCATCGAAAAAGGAAGAGCCTCTTCTAAGTCCGAATATTCCGATTTTAATTTTTTCCATAAGAACACCTCTTAAACAAACATAAGAATAAGTAATGCCGCAAAGGAAACGGCAACACCGATAATTTCTCTCTTGCCCGGCTTATTTTTCATAAACAGGCTGATGACGGTGGAGATTATCATAACACCGCCCGTAACAAAGGGATATTGTGCGGAAGCAGGAATATGTGCGAGAGCAATGAGCAGGAGATAGTTTCCTACTCTACACAAAACTCCGTAGCCGCCCATACTGAATACGGCTTTTTTCGTGAGCCTTTTGCCGTCACCCTTAATAAAGGGCAGGAAAAGAAGACATATAACAAGTGCCGTAGCGGCAATAAGTATGGAATATCCCGCATCAGAGGTCTTTTCATAGGGAGCGTTTCTGAATACCGTTGAAAGCACGCCCGACATACCGTTAAGCATAAACACACCCATATAGTAGACATATCCCGACTTCTTTTCGCCCTTTTTCACCGTCATAAGAAGAGACAGCAGCAAAAGCACATAGCATATACCCTTACCCAAGGTCAGTGCCTCATTAAAGAAGACAATACCCACCACAGACGGCAATATCATACCGCCAAGCATAGCAAACATTGAATAAAGGGAAAGGTTTATTCTCCCCAGTGCCTTGAGGCTGAAATATGTATAGCCGATGGAGTCAAGAGCGGCAAAAAATGCCATAAGCAGTGAAAAGTGAGTATACTCAACCTTAAAGCCGTTGATTATAAGAAGTCCCAGAAGCCCCACAAGAGACGAGCCCGCCGAAAAAACGAACATAGCCCTAAGGGAATTTCCGTACTCCTTTTCAAATATTCTGTTAAAAAGAAACTGAAAGCTGAACATAGTTACAGCCGTCGTGAGAAGTCCGTAGTAAATCATATTGCTCCTAATTTTAGTTTATTGAATAGGAATGAATATCACTGTCATAATTCAGCACCGCTGAATTATGACTTGCTCATCAGCCAGTCAATAAGCTCTGCCCCATACGTATAGTCCCACGCATTATGGTGCACTCCGGGAAGGCGGGTGTAGATGTATTCCTTTCCTGCAGCTTCAAGCTTTTCGGCTATTTCGTCGGAATAGAATACATTTACGGTGGTATCCTCGGCACCGTGAACCATCCATACGGGCATTGTTATGCTTTCGGCATTCCATGGCATACCGCCGCCGCATACGGGAGCTATTGCACGGAAAAGATCCTGTCTTGCCATAGCCGTAAGCCACGTACCGTAGCCGCCCATACTGATGCCTGTGAGATATACTCTTTTCTTGTCGGCTTTATAGAATTCGATTTTTTCTTCGATGAATTTAATAATTGATTCAACCCTTGCAGTCCAGAAGGTGTCCTTGGGACACTGGGGCATTACGAAAATGCACTCTCTGTCGTTATCCTGTAAAAAGGCGGAAAAGCCGTGAACATCCACCAAAGAAAGCTCGTCCCTGCCGTTTCCTCTCTCCCCTGCTCCGTGGAGCTGAAAAACTATGGGAAGTCCCTCTTTCATTTCCTCGGGGGAATATTCCACATATGAAAAAATCTCATTTTCGGTGTATTCTTTTCTTATCATCTCATATTTCCCTTTCTATAAGCTCGGTTATGCTCTTTATTTTGCGGTCTGCCATAGCCTTTATGCTTTCCACACCGTTTTCCATAGCATAGGAATAAAATTCCTTTATCATAGCCTCGTCGTTTACGTTATCACCCACGGCAATAACATCTTCCTTTTTACCGCCCACAAGGGAAAGAAGCTTGTATATGCCCTGAGCCTTGTCCATCCCCACAGGAACGATGTCAATACAGGTGCCGTTCTGCAGGGGATTTAAGAAGACACCGAATTTTTCCCGTATGCTCTTCGTAACCGCCGCCGCTTCATCAAAGGAAAAACAGGCAGTGCTTATCTGATTGAAGGACAATAATTTTCTGCCGTCATAATCAATTCCCTGTTCCTCGGGGAAATCCTTATTTCTTATCCGAAGAAAGCCGTCACCGCAGAAATAGGTGAAGGGACAGCCCAGAGAAAAGATATATTCCGTCAATTCATTACCGATGTCCTCATTACAACGGATGTCGCTGACAATGTTATAGTCCTTATCAGTGATAAGAGCACCGTTACAGGCAAGAAGATAGTCGAAGGGAATACGGTTTTTCTGCAATTCGAAGAAAAACTCCTTCTGTCTTCCGCTGACAACACAAAAAAGGTTGCCCTTTTCCTGCCACTTTCTTACGGCATCAAGCTTCTCGGGGGTAATTCCGCCGTGGTTAAGGGTTCCGTCATAGTCACTGCAGATTATTTTCATATTACAATGCCTCAAACATATCGGCAAGGCGTCTCACGGACTCGTAAAGGTCCTTTATGCCCTTATCCACATTGGTTGCATCGAACTTTTTAAGATAGCTGTCTGCTTCAAGGGTGAAATATCCGCTGTAATTTATGTCCTTGAGTGCCTTTACAACCTTGTTGAAATCAATACTCATTGAAAAGGGTATCTGATGTGAGTCGTGCCACATATCGTTATCGTGAATGTGAAGTGCCTGTAAAGAGGAGCCGAGGGTTTGTATCATTTTTTCGGCTGTGGTGTCAAGTCCCTTCATTTCGGCGTGGCCTATATCAAGACAGGCAACAAGGAAGGGATCGTTCACTGCATCTATGTGAGCCTTGAAATCGTCGTGATGAGAGCAGGCGGCAGTGCAAGCCTCGTCCTTTTCGTTGTTCCAGCACCACATATTTTCAGTGGCAATTTTAACTCCGTGCTCCTTGGCAAAGGGCAGAAGCTCGAAATACATTTCGGCATTTTCTTGGGCACCCTTGAAGTTATCGGGGTGAATTACACATATCTCTCCCCCTGCCTCTGCAGTACATTCAATGGCTCTCTTGAAATGGTCTCTTATAGGCTGACATCTTGCAGGAAAGGGAGCGTGTGACTGATTGCACACAATTCCGTTATCAAGACCTATTCTTTTCAGATTTCGTGCAAATTTCAGATAATCATTCCCCGCAAGAGGATGTGAATTCGGTCTTAAAACCTTGTTTTCCCAGTCATAATCGCACATTGCGAACATAGAAAAATCCCATGCATCAAAGCCTGCCTTCGCAACAAGCTCCACTGCCCTTTCCTCGCCCACAAAGGACGAAGCCACCTCAATCTGAGTAGAAACCTTCATAAAAACACCCCACAGTTTTAGTTTATATGAATAATATAATATTCGGACAAATGAAAGTCAATTGAAATATAAATTCTAAAACAAAATTGAAGAAATAAGAGGATTTAATAATTAAAAAGCAATCAAACAAAATCACCAATGCGTGATTTAATATTGACAATTCGTGATATTAAAAGTACAATATATTATAATTCACTTTTTAAAGTACAAGGTTATTGGAGGCTGCTATGGCTATTTCTTATAATAGACTTTGGAAATTATTAATAGACAAGAACTTAAAAAAAACCGATTTAATACAATTATCCGGCATCAGCAGCAATGTTTTAGCAAAGCTGGGAAAAAATGAAACCGTTGCAGTTGACAGTTTAGAAAAACTATGCATTTCTCTTAACTGCAACATTGAAGATATAATGGAATTTGTTTCGGAGGCTGACAACCAATGAAAACGGATTTAATATACAATCATTCCAGCGAAAATATGCATGAAATTCCGGATAAAAGTATTGATTTGATCGTTACTTCGCCTCCTTACAACATTAACATCCAATACGGAAACAAAACTGTTAAGGGAAAAATCTCAGAAAGCAAAGGCGTTAAATATTCTGACAATATGAATGAAGAAGATTACAGACATATGTTAGATGTTGTGTTTTCAGAGTGCAAACGCGTATTAACCGATACAGGCTCTATATGGATTAATATAAAAAACCGTTGTACAGACGGTGTGGTATTGCCTCCGTTCTGGATTCAGGATTATTTTCAGGATATGTACTTAAAAAATCTGATAATATGGAATTTTGATTGGGGCGGTTCAACAAATAAAAGATTTGCCCCCAGGTATGAATTTGTTTTTTGGTTTGTAAAAAATAAGGATAACTATACATTTAATCTTGACGATGTGAAAATACCTGCACTGAACTATCGTCCTGACAGATATAAAAGTCAAATGAAAAATCCTACAGATGTTTGGCGCATTTCAATGGTTTCGGGAAATTTTGAGGAAAGAACATCACATCCTGCTCAATATCCCGAAGAATTAATCGAGAGAATTATTCTTGCAGGAACAAACAAAAATGATATTGTCTTAGATCCCTTTATGGGAAGCGGAACAACCGCTGCTGTAGCAAAAAAACTGGGACGACATTATCTCGGATATGAAATTGTTGATGAATATTGTGAAATTGCAAATGCACGTCTGCTAAAAATCAAGGAGAACAGCGATGAGTGAAATTATTTACCAAATCGGTGATTGTCGGGAATTATTAAAAGATGTCCCTGATGCTTCTGTTAAACTGGTTGTAACATCACCTCCGTACAATATAGATAAGCCTTACGGTAAATACAAAGATAAAATAGCACTGAACGAATGGGAAGATTTAATCAGAGCTGTTACCAAAGAGGTTTACAGAATTCTTACTCCTGACGGAAGTTTCTTCTTAAATCTTTCTCCTGTCCCTTACGGTAAAGAAAAAGAAATACTCCCTTTGCCCTATATCGGATATCAGATTTTCAAAGAATCAGGCTTTTATCTGAAAAATATGATTACATGGACATTTAACAATATGCAAAATTGTACTAATCGTTTATCCGGAAGATATGAAAATATTCTGTGGGGGGTAAAGGATTTAAATAACTGTATATTTAATCTCGATGCAGTCCGAATTCCTTACATAACAAAAAATGATAAACGCTTAGAAGGCGGAAGCGGAAGAAATCCCACTGATGTCTGGTATTTTGATCGCGTAAACAACATGACAAAGAAAAAATTAGGATTAGAGCATCCGACAGTATATCCGCTTCCCATGATACTTCGAATAATAAAAATGTCTAGCAATCCCGGTGATACAATACTGGATCCTTTTGTCGGAAGCGGAACTACATTGGTGGCAGCAAAACTCCTTAACAGAAACGGCATAGGTTTTGAAATTGACGAAAGATATGCAAAGGAAATAAATATGCGGCTGAAGCAGGAAACAGAAAGTATTCAACTTGCATTCAGTGATTTTAATGTATAAAGGTGATCATATGCTGTATGACGAATTGTTAACATCTTGCAAGGAACGATTTGATAAATTTTTTGAAAACACTCCCATTTTTGAAAATCAGTTTACCTGGTCTGATTTCAACGCAAAATGTTATGAAACAATGTACACAAACAATTCCTACAAAAATATCGCTGAGGTTAAAAATATCAAGGAATCTATCCCTGAATTAAAAGATATCTGTAAAAAATGCGGAGCATTTTACATTCCTGCAAGGAATAAAAGTATTCCTAAATACGATGTAATATTGGGTAAACAACACGAAGATGCATTGATGGAGTTTTTAACAATTAAGCTTGGAACAAAAACAGAGCGTGCTGATTTACAAAACCGTAGTTTACCCGACTGCAAAATATTAAAACAAGACGGAAGCACGGCCGCTTATTTTGAGGTAAAATTTCATGGTGCCCCTTTTGTGATGGCACTTAATTTAACCGGCCGTTATTGTTACGAGGGAAGTGCAACTCTCGATTATAAAAAAATAGAAAAACAGCTTGAACTTATAGAAAATAATAAGCTTGATGCTCCTGTTTTCTATGTCCATTGGATTGACTTTCCATGTTTAAAAGGAGTCTTTTACGAAACAAGCGAACAGATAAAAGAATTTTTATCTTCCGGCCAAGAAGAATTTTCAAGAAGCATTCGCGAAGGCGACAAAGAAAAAACAAAAAAATCTGTTTATCTAAAGAAAAAGTATTCGCCTTTACTAAATATGGGAGATTTCGAATCGTTTTTAAATGAACTTAAAAGATTAATTGACTCTTGATTGGAGGTAGTTGTAATGTGCACAGCAGATTTTATTGAAAATTGTTTTTCACAATCAAGCAATCAACTTTCTTTTAATACCTCAAACAAAAGAATTTCCTTTTCGGAAAATGAAATTCTTGACCAATTCCTTGCAGACATAAAGAAAAAAATGAAATTTTCTATTGTAGCGTGGCAACCTACACGCAGAGAATTTCCGACTTATATGCTTTTAAGCGGCGACAAAGGTATTCTTGCTTACATAAATTTTAAATATATGGAATCTGAAAATAATTTCTCTGAGTCAGAACTTGCATGCAATTCTGAGTTATTGCTAAAAACATTACGTTCTGCTGATTCCCAGCTTGACAGACCTGTATTTTTTATTTATATGCTGAACTATCGTGACAAACAAGGAATATTTTTTGAAACAAACGAACAAATAAAGGACAGATGGTTCAAAAATTCCTATTCTTCTGAAAACTATATCCCTGTTGCTGATGAAATGGGAGATTTTAATAATTTGATTACCATCTGGAATGATTTAAAAAGAAATAATGTTCGCTCATAAAAACACACGGCAGTCAACAAAAAGCTGCCGTGTGTTTTGCTTATTAAAGATTTTTGTAAATATATTCCAACCCTGCCGTAAAATCATTTTTATATGATGAAACAAAGTCGGCTATAGAATCATATTGACTTATTACTTCACAAAGTTTTCTATGTTGATAAACAGCATGCAAACCAATCAATTGCCGACTATAATAATTTGCTTCAGAATTGATTTCTTTCATAGAATAAAGTTTCTTGATATTATGTACATTTTCAGCTTTTTCACAAGCGGGGCAACCACACAATTTCATCTTATCGGGCACTTCATTTAATTTGATATATTTAGGGAATCCTGAGCGAAGCGTTCCGTCAAAGTTAATACCACCCATGAAATATTTACTGAAGCTCTCTCGTGATGGTGTAGCATCAAATACTATTTTGGTAGATGCCAAGTTACCGTCGCCTACTCTGCGTACAGGTGAAGCCGCATCAAATGATGTTACACCGCAATAATAATTCAGAATAATATTGGTATATCCTCCACAGCCAAGTGCATGAATCGGTCTATCACCAACAATTTCACGAACTATTTTACCGGCCCTTGCCGGTGTAACAGCCGAAATAAAATCTCTTTT
>JAZNRX010000153.1:0-2326 GCA_045590915.1 Acutalibacteraceae bacterium
ATATCTGCCGTATGCGGCGGAAGATTTGTTCTGTCAGCTGGTGGAGTTCCTGTATGAAATAGGAGAAATACAGTTTGAGAATCTGTTTGTTGACGGAACAAAGATAGAAGCCAATGCAAATAAATATAGCTTTGTATGGAAGAAAAGCACAAATAAATATCAGGCAAGATTATCAAAAAAGATAAAGAACTTCATTGAATATATAAACCGAAAATACGGATATAGCTTTACAGAAGAAAATACATTGAATGATATATACAAAGTCCTGATAAGAAAAGCAGACGGTATAGAATTTGTACACGGCAAAGGCAAGAGAAAAACAGAGATACAAAGGCAGATAGAGCTGTTGGAGCAGTTTATCAAAACACAGGCAAAGTATGAATCATACAACGAAACCTTCAAGGGAAGAAACAGCTTTTCAAAGACAGATCCGGATGCGACATTTATGCATATGAAAGACGATCATATGAGAAATGCACAGTTAAAGCCGGGATACAATCTGCAAATCGGAGTAGAGTCACAGTACATAGTGGGAATGGATATATCAAGCGAAAGAAGTGATACATTAACACTGATTCCCTTTATGGAAAGGCTTGAAAGCAATCTCAGCAGAAAGTTTGAAAGAGTCATAGCCGATGCAGGATATGAGAGTGAAGAAAACTACACATACTTTGAAAACAAAGACGGACAGACCTGTTTCATCAAACCGACAAATTACGAACGCTCAAAAACGAAAAAATTCAAAAGTAATATGAATCTCAGAGAGAATATGCATTATGATGCAGAGAAAGATGAATACACCTGTAAAAACGGCAAAAAGATCCGGGCAACCTATACAGGCTCCCAGAAAACAAAAAGCGGATATGAAAGACAGGTAACATATTATGAATGTGAAAGCTGTGAGGGATGTCCGCACAAAAAAGGCTGTACAAGAGCAAAAGCAAACAGAAAATTGCAGGTATCAAAGAAATTCATTGCACAGCGAGAAGAATCAAGAGAGAAAATAACCTCTGAATTAGGAATAAAGCTCAGAGTAAATCGCTCTATTCAGGTGGAGGGAGCTTTCGGTGTGTTGAAGTGGGATTACAACTTCAAACGCTTTCTCCTCAGAGGTGAGAGAAAAGTCAGAACTGAAGTATTACTTGCCGGTCTCGGCTACAACATAAACAAACTTCACAACAAAATTCAGAACAACAGCTGCGGTTCACATTTATTTGAACCAAAATCGGCATAGAAATCAGGAATTGAATAAAAGAAAGCTGGGGGTTCCAAAGAACCTCAGCTTTGCTATGGCAATAGTTATCAATAATGTGAGTATAAATCACAGTTCAGGAATAACCTCTCCAAAATTCAGAGGCTGCATCAACAACATCTGCTTTCGATGTTTTGATACAGCCTCTTGCTGTTAATATTGATTATTCGAGTTCAGCAAGCTTCTGCTTGAAGTCTTCAACTCTTTCTGCTACATTTGTAATTCCCATTGAGTCAGCGATTGTTTCGATGAAGGGAAGAGCCTGTTCAAGTGTGAAAGGTCTGCCGATGTCAAGCATAGGATGATCCTTTGCTTCGGGAACCAGCTCGAAAAGGAAGTCAGCAGTCTTGGGATTGTCAAGAAGCTCGCCGATTGTTGTTTCTTCAAATGAATACTTTGCCATAATAAAAATCTCCTTTGATTTGAATTGTTTGTTTGTATTTTGTGTTTATACTCCGAAAAAATGCAAAAGCTTTACATCTTTTCAAGCTTCATAAAGTCAACCTTTTCAAGAGGTGTGTGGGGAAGCTCATCCATAAAGATAATTTCTCTGGGAATGGAGAACTGATTGAGGTTTTTTGCACAGGCATCCGTAATCTGCTTCTTGAAGTCTTCTTCGTCACCCTTTACTTTGAGTGAAGCGTAAAGTCTTACAAGAGGCTTGCCGTCTGCAGTTTCACCTCTTACCGCACAGGATTCCTTGATAAAGGGAAGTGTGTCCATAAGGTTTTCAATGTCAACGGGATATACATTATAGCCTGAAATGATAATAATTCTCTTCTTTCTTCCGTAGAAATAGAAGAAGCCGTCCTCATCCATATAACCGAGGTCGCCTGAAAGTACCCAAGGGGTGCCTTCCTCGTCATAGTAAATACCTGCATCCTTGGGGCCGTCCTCTGTGAGATAGCCTTCCATCATGGTTGAACCTGAAATAACGACTTCGCCAACCTCACCAACGGGAAGAGCCTTGTGATCATCGTCCCAGATTCCCATGCGAAGTCCCTCAAGGGGCTTACCTATCGAACCGTCTTTATATACCCAGTTGGTGTTTACACAGCAGACTGAACCCACTTC
>JAZNRX010000154.1:0-3435 GCA_045590915.1 Acutalibacteraceae bacterium
CGTTCAACAACTCTACCCTTGAGAAGATGCTCTGTTACGATTTCTTCAACGTCTTTTGCTTCTACCTGGCTGTAGAATGTGCCATCGGGATAAACGATAACAACGGGACCGAGAGCACAAAGACCGAAACAACCTGTTCTGACAACCTTAACTTCGTCTACAAGGCCGTTTTTCTCAATCTGAGATTCAAATTCGGCGATAAGCTTGTTACTGCCGGATGAAGTACAACCGGTACCGCCGCAGATTAATACCTGTGCACGAATCATAATTTATACCTCCAATAAAAATCTTAAATATTAACTGAATCAGATTTTGCTGACAGTATAATCAGCAACAACGTTACCGCCCTTAAGGTGCTTTTCAACAACTTCTTTTGCCTTTTCGGGAGACATCTGGATGTAAGTAACCTTTTCCTTGCCTGCTTCAAAAACCTCTACAACGGGTTCAAACTGACAGATACCGATACAACCTGTCTGTGTAACGGTAACCTTATCATTGAGACCTGCTTCATTTACTTCCTTAACAAAAGCATTAAGAACAGGTCTTGCACCTGCTGCGATACCGCAGGTTGCCATGCCGACAACAACTCTGATGTCGGAACTGCCTTCACGAAGTACAACTTTGTTCTGCATTTTTTCTTTGATTGCTGCAAGTTCTGCTAAAGACTTCATAAAAATGTTCCTTTCGTTTACTGTATATTTTGTTTTTTAATAACCTATTTCAGAATACTGCTCTTTGAGATATCCGTCTATCCATTGAATTACCTCAAAGGTATCAAGGGGAACATCACCCAAAACTTCCTTAAGAACGTCCGTGTCAAGTGAAATTTCACCTTTTTCAGTATTATGCTCATATATCCATCTTATATGGGGCTGTCCCTGAATAAGAACCGTCAAAGTTGAAATCACATCGCCGAGGGGAGTGAAATCGAGATGATTCTTATAAAAGGATGCTGAAATTTGCGTGCCGTGATTTTCGGGGAATTCATCTTTGTGTTTTGAAGCTATCTGAAGTTCTCCCCCTGTCTGCTCAGCCGCCAGCTTCAGCAGCGGAATGCCGAGTCCGACCTTTCTTGTGGTTCTCGTTGTTGTGAACGGATTTGTGACACTTTCAAGAAAATCCTTTTTCATTCCGCATCCGTTGTCTGAAATTGAAATAATCATTTTTTCGGATGTTTCATTAATCAGTATCTCTACGGTGTCAGCCTGTGCTTTTACCGAATTCTGAGCAATATCAAGAATGTTAAGCGAAAGCTCTTTCATATCATTCACCTCTGAGAATTCTGAATAATTCCTGCCGCACCTTATTACCCGAATAGGGCTCATCGTCAATTTCAAGATAATACTCCTTGTCTCTCATATCCCACAGATAATGGGCATCAGAGGAAACAAGCGGTCTTCTTTTTTCCAGTGCGGGAAATTTTTTTCTGTATTCTTCAATTTTTTCTCCGTTATGAAAACCGGCACATAAATAGTTTTCATCATCGGGGAAAATACCGAGAGTGGCAATAATCCCGTTGGCTTCCCTGTCAACATGAGCGGGATAACAAATTCCGCCGAAGCTTTTCACCAAAGGAGCCGCTTCATCAACGGTTATAAATGTTGCATTGGAAAGAAGAAACTCCTCTGTTCCGATAACCTCATCCATACCGTTCATTATCATCTGTTCACCGAAAATATCCGTACGGTTGGGAATTTTCATCCTTTTATCCTGAATAAAAGCATCAAACTCCAGAGCCTTCTCCAGCTCTTCAAAAAGACAAACCATATGGATGTCTTCAGCAGTGGTCAGCTCCATACCTGCAACGGCAATAATTCCGTTTCTCTTTGCCGCTTCAAAAAAAGCCGGACAGTTCTTTGCCGTATTATGATCGGTCAGAGCAACAATGTTTATGCCGTTAAGAGCCGCCATACCAGCAATATTATTCGGTGTCATATCGTCATCACCGCAGGGAGACAAGCAGGAATGTATATGAAGATCGTAATAATACCTGTTCATATATCTTTTGAAATTTCAACTGCAATTTCATATGCAGTTTTTTCTGAAAGAAGAATGTTTACACCCTTCTCCTTTGCTGTTTCAATTACGGCATCATCCGGCACTGCACCTTCTGCAACAATAATTGTTGCAACATCGGAAAGCTGACCTACAGCCGCAATGTTTATGTTGGTCATTATGGTTATCCATGCACAGTCTTCCTTGGCTCTGCCCATAACCCAGCTGAGAAGATCCCCTACATAGCCGCCCGATATAACCCTGTCGGGAGAAGGAAGAGAAACGGCATTGAAACCGTATCTGAGAGAAAGCTCGTTAACTGTCATTTTCTGTTTCCTCACTCTCGGCGGATAATTTTCTGTGCTCAAGAACAACACATTTCCTGTCGGCATTTATTCCTCTTACTATATCCTCTGCAAAGGCTCTGCAGGTGGGAGCACCGCAGGCACCGCAGTCAATTCCGGGAAGGTCTTTTCTGATTTCCTGCATTTTTGCCATCATTCTCATAGATTCAGCCATACTGTCACTGAGCCTTGAAATAGGCGTGTAATCAGGCAGATCCTCTGTAATAAAGCTTTCGGGAACAAAATTCATATCCTTTGAAACAAAGTTCTTGGATACCTGCATATAACGTCTTACCGTCTGCAAGCGTGTTTTGGCAATAAAGGGATTTTCAATAGTCATAACACCGCCGACACATCCGCCGATACAGGCATTGAGCTCAACAAACTCAATCTGCGGAATATTTCCGTTTTCAATAGATTCAAGCACCTGAATACAGTTTTCAATACCGTCTGCAAACAGATAGCTGTCATTCAGTATTGCAGAGGACTCTCCGCCTGATGATGCCCAACCTATTCCTATCATTCCCGCCTCAGATGAAATCATCGGTGTGTTATTTTTTTTCATAGCTCCCAGAAGCAAAAAGTATATATCGCTCAGGGAAACTACCACATCAACATTACTCTTGTAATTTCCGAATCCGTTTCTAATATAGCTTACCTTAGCGGCACAGGGAGAAATAAAGAAAACTCCTATATCCTCATCACTGAGCTCGGGATGCTGTTCTTTCGCTCTTTTCTTTGCTTCAAGAGCGGATATCTCCATAGGAGGCAGCATCGGAAGTATATTGTCCTTAAGATAGGGAAAACGAAGAGATATTAATCTTGAGATTACAGGACACGCAGAACTTATAACGGGTTTTTTTATTCCTTCAGATTTAAGGAATATTCTTGTATATCCCGAGACAACCTCGGCTGCTTTGGCAACCTCATACACATCGTCAAAGCCGATATCAAGAAGCCCCTGTAAAACAGTGTCAACATCATCAAGTCCGTCAAACTGACCGAATAAAGCGGGGGCAGGAAGAGCAATTTTCCACTTATAGTGCTGATAATGCTCAAATTTACTGCACATTGCCTTTTTAGCCTTGTGAGGACA
>JAZNRX010000155.1:0-21481 GCA_045590915.1 Acutalibacteraceae bacterium
CCGTCGGACTTCTTTTTCTCGTTCACTCCCATAAAAAAAATAGCTCCTTACAGAATAATAGCATAATTATACATTCTCATACAAAAAAAAGCAATAGTGTATTATATTAAAATAAGGCATTACACCGATTAAGCAGTGTAATGCCTGAATATTTATTCCAGAACGGGAGCATTTACAAATTCGACCTCTGTTTCGCCTTTAAGCCCGTCAGACTCGAAAACAATAATTTCGTTTTTTCCGTTTTTAAGAACGGATGCCGGAACATAAAGAGTTCTCTGGGGGCCGATCTCCCAATATCTTCCCAGATTAAAGCCGTTTATTACAACAAAGCCTTTTTTGAAATTATCAAGCTTCAGGAAGGTATCCTTACAGTCGTCAATTTCAAATATTCCCTTATAAAATGCGGAGTTTTCCTTAAAATCTTCATTATCAAAGGTAAGCTTTTCAAGATTATCCATCGGAAGCGGATATACATCCCAGTGGAAATGAATTCGCCCGTCAATAAGACATCTTCCTGCAATACCTTTTTTTCTCATCATTTTGGGGCCGAAGTTTGTTCTGCCCATATTTTCACAAAGAACAGTGAGAGTATCACCTTTTTTTGCAGAGAACACGGTTTCAAGGGAATCGTTTATATAGAGAATGTCAACAAGCGTGTCATTGATATAAATCTGTGCTCTGTCTCCGAGAGTTTCGAAGGTGAGCTTAACCTCATTATAATCACGGTTAAGAGCGGTTTTATATGCAATGTAACCATAGCCGTGACCGTATTTTTCCATACATTTGGGAACATCCGAGTGTATGGGAGCGGATAATTTTTCAAGAGAGCTGAAAAAGCCTGTTTTCTCGGTAAGCTTTACCTTGCCGTATGCCTTTTTCTCACGGTCTGCGGGAATTTCGGGAAGCTCACCGTCAACATACTTTTTTATAACCTCTCTGACAGCCATATATTTAGGTGTTATGTCACCGCACTCTGAAAGACAGGCATCATAATCATAGCTTGTAACATCGGGAAGATATTTTTCATAGTGATTAGCACCCGAGGTAAAACCGAAGTTTGTGCCGCCTATAAACATATACATATTGAGATGTCCGCGTCTGAGCATATCATCAACAACTCCGGCATAATCCTCCGGAGAGGTTGTGTGATGCTTTTCGTCGCCCCATGCATCAAACCAGCCGTTCCACATTTCCATACACATTTTGGGGCTTTCGGGGAAAAGCTTATCATGTGCGGCAAAGTTTTCTTCCACACGGGAGCCGAAATTAAGAGTTGCAAGACATCCGTCAATACATCCGTCAAGAATATCGCTTTCACTTGTTCCGTCAGAGGTAAAAAGAGGCACATCAATTCCGCGTCTTATAAAGCCTTCCTTGAGATAATTCAGATATTCCTTGTCGTCACCGTAATAGCCGTATTCATTTTCGCACTGCAGCATAATAACATTTCCGCCGTTTGTTACAAGATGCGGTCTTACTTCATCCAGAAGTCTGTCAAGATAACGGTCAAAGCAGGCTATATATTTTTCATTTTTGCAACGGATCTCCATATCCTCGTCACACTGAATCCACCATGGAAGACCGCCGAATTCCCACTCAGAGCAGATATACGGTCCGGGACGCACAATAGCCATAAGTCCCAGTTCACCCGCCTTTTTTATGAAAGCACCGATGTCGAGAATTCCCGAGAAATCGAATTCACCGGGATGCTTTTCGTGCATATTCCACGCACAATAGGTTTCAACACAGTTACAGCCCATCGCAAGAAGCTTTTTGAAAATATCCTCCCATGTGTCAGGCATATTTCTGAAATAATGCACGGCACCCGAAATCAGCTTTACGGGCTTTTTGTCCTTAATAAATTCATTTTTTATTATCTCGAAAGTCATAAACAATCCCCTTTTTTGTTGATATATTGATTATAATATATGGCAGAAGAAAAGTAAACACAAAAAGAAAACAGCACATTTACAGTGCTGTTTCAAGTAAATTATAAAGTCTTTCTGTCATTTCTCTGCTGCATTCGGGTAAATTCCCGAATGGAAAGGTAATTCCCATGCTGTCATATTTTGACTGACATATTTTTCTGAAGGGAAGAAGCTCTGTTTTGTCTATGACAGGATAGGCTTGTGTAATTTTTTTAAGACGATGAATGTTTTCCTCATTATCGTTTACAGTCGGAATTATAACCTGTCGGAGTGTCACGGGAATGGTGCATTCATTGAGATATGAAAGAAAATCAGTAACCGTCGTCATAGAGCAGCCTACATTTTCCTTATACTCTTCTTCCGATGTATATTTAATGTCAAGAAGCACCCTGTCTGTTTCAGTGAGCAATGCTTTTACGCTGTCATTAAGCACACATCCCGAAGTATCAAGACAGGTATTAATACCGTTTTTATGGCACAGACGGAAAATTTCAAGAGCAAAGTCGCTTTGCATAAGAGGCTCACCGCCTGAAAGAGTAATTCCGCCCTCATTGCCGAAATAGTCCTTATATCTCAACACCTTGCTGACAATTTCTTCGGGAGAATACTGCGTTCCCTCTGAAAAATTCCATGTATCAGGATTGTGACAGCATTTGCATCTCAGCGGACACCCCTGAAAAAACACAACGAAACGAACACCGGGACCGTCAACCGTTCCAAGGCTCTGCAATGAATGAATATGTCCTTTTATCATAAGCTGTTGTGGAAGGTACGGCTTATGACCTCACGCTGCTGTTCACGGGAAAGCTTGTTGAAGTTTACGGCATAACCTGAAACACGGATGGTGAGATTAGGATAATCGTCGGGATTTTCATAAGCCTTGATAAGAGTTTCGCGGTTAAGCACATTTACATTGATGTGATGTGCCTTTTTCATAAAATAACCGTCAAGAATGCTCACAAGATTATTAATTCTCTGCTCTTCATCCTTACCCAAAGCCTCGGGGGTTATAGTAAATGTGTTTGAAATTCCGTCACGGCAGTCTTCATAACGAACCTTTGCAACAGAGTTAAGAGAAGCAAGTGCACCGTTTTCTTCACGGTTATGCATGGGGTTTGCACCGGGGGCAAATGCCTGTCCCGCCTTTCTGCCGTCGGGTGTGGCTCCCGTGTGCTTACCGTACATAACATTGGAGGTGATTGTGAGAACGGAAAGGGTGTGAATTGCATTTCTGTAGGTGGGAGTTTTGCGAAGCTCTGTTATAACCTTATTTGCCATATCCCGTGCAATAAAGTCAACTCTGTCATCGTCATTTCCGTACTTGGGGAATTCTCCCTCTGTGTTAAAGTCTGTTATATATCCCAATTCATCCTTTACGGGATGAACCCTTGCATATTTTATTGCACTGAGTGAATCCGCAACAACAGAAAAGCCTGCAACACCGAAAGCCATAAAACGTGTTACCTGCGTATCGTGAAGAGCCATCTGAAGCTTTTCATAGGCGTATTTATCGTGCATATAATGGATGATGTTCATTGTATTCACATAGAGCTTGCTTAACCACTCTATATAGACATTATAACGCTCCATAACCTCTTCGAAATCGAGGGTTTCACAATCCATAACAGGCATTTTGGGACCGATACGAATTCCGCTTGTAACATCATAGCCGCCGTTTATGGCAACAAGAAGAAGCTTTGCAAGGTTACATCTTGCTCCGAAGAACTGCATCTGCTTACCAAGCTCCATAGCAGAAACACAGCATGCTATTGCATAGTCATCGCCGTGAAGCGGTCTCATTACATCGTCATTTTCATACTGAATTGAGTCTGTATCACAGGAAACCTTTGCACAGAACTTCTTGAAATTCTCGGGAAGAGCATTTGACCATAAAACAGTGAGATTAGGCTCTGATGAGCTTCCGAGAGTATAAAGAGTGTTGAGCATACGGAAGGTGTTTTTCGTAACAAGAGTTCTGCCGTCCTTACCCATACCGCCGAGAGCCTCAGTTATCCACATAGGATCTCCGCCGAAAAGCTCATTATACTCGGGTGTACGAAGATGTCTTGCAATACGAAGCTTCATAACGAAGTCATCCATAAGCTCCTGTGCGCCATCCTCTGTAAGAACACCGTTTTCAATATCTCTTTCAATATAAATATCAAAGAATGTGCTTACTCTGCCAAGAGACATAGCTGCACCGTTCTGTTCCTTTATTGCGGCAAGATATGCAAAATATGTCCACTGGATTGCCTCTTTTGCATTTTTTGCAGGCTCGGAAATATCAAAGCCGTATAACGCCGCCATTTCCTTGAGATAGCCGAGGAAGGTAATCTGTCTGAAAAGCTCTTCTGAAAGACGGATGTTTTCGGGAGTAAATTCCTTATCAGCCAAAGCCTTTTTATCCTTCACCTTTTCATTCATAAGATGATCAACACCGTAAAGAGCAACTCTTCTGTAATCACCGATAATTCTTCCTCTGCCGTAAGCATCGGGAAGACCTGTTATCAGGTGGCTTTTTCTTGCCTTTCTCATTTCATCGGTATATGCTCTGAAAACACCGTCATTGTGAGTTGTTCTGAAACGGAATTCATCCTCAACCTTATCGCTGAGTCTGTAGCCGTATGAGGCACATGCCTGACGAGCCATTCTGATGCCCCCGAAGGGATTAACTCCTCTTTTCAGAGGCTTGTCCGTCTGCATACCTACAATGATTTCATTTTTCTCATCAATGTAGCCCGGCATATAGCTGAGGGGGGATGAAACCTTTTCCGTGTCAACATCCAGTACACCGCCGTTTTTGCGTTCCTTCTTAAAAAGCTCCTGAACCTTTCCCATAAGTGCGGCTGTACGCTCAGTGGTTCCTGCAAGGAAAGAGCTGTCACCCTTATATTCTTTATAGTTAAGCTGAATGAAATCTCTTACATTTATTTCATCCTGCCACACACCTTCTTTGAATCCGAACCAGTTTTCGTGTTTCATAGTATTTCTCTCCTTCATTTCGAATTCCTGTTGTCCCCTTTCTTTTCAAACAAAAAAAGAGACACAATCAGATTACACAACTGATTGTGCCCAGACGGTCGGCAATTAAATTTTTACACTCCACCGCGGTGCACCGCGAAATCCGTCAGTCATGTAAAAATCCTGTAATCATTATATATCATTTTACACAAAAAGTCAACAATGCAACACATCCAATATTGACCGTTAAAACAAGATAAATTATAATAAAAACTGATAAAATCAGAAGACGGGAACGGTACTTATGATAAAATTCATTCACACCTACACAGAAGACACTGTTGACACCCTGCTTGAAAGCGGGCTTTTCAAAAAGGGACACGGGCTTAAAATTATGCACAAGCCGGATTTTACAGCTCCCTATGACTTCAATTCCATCGCAAAAACAGGAAAAAAGCTGCATAGAATCTTGGACTCACTCGCCTGCCCGTTTTATGTTGACCGTTTTCAAGGCGGTCTCGGCTACACAAAAACCTATGATTATGACAAAGAGCTTCTCTCCCAATATAAAAGCAGTGAAAGAATTGCATTTTCAGGCTTCCAGTTTCACGAATGGGCATCAAATTACAGAAGCGACATAAAAAGAATAACCGAGCTTTGTAAAAAGGAAGGCATTGCTCCCGAAAAAGTGCACAAGAACAATGAATTCTGGGACAAGGTAAAGAACGGAACACTTGAATTATTCCTTGAAAGCTATTCTCCTGAGGAATGGTCAAAAATCCCTCTTTCTCTGACAAGAGAACAATTCATCGAGGACTGCAAAAAGCTTTACAGAAGAAGACTTGAGGAAACAGATTATCTTCTGTTTCCCACAGACAGCTATTATATGGCTTTCCGTGATGAAATTGAAAACGGAGCGAAAATGCTTCTTCCCGAAGTAGGCTGGCAGATACCGAATATGCGTTTTCAGCTTGCCTTCACAAGAGGAATGGCAAAAAGTGCATCTATCCCTTGGGGAATTTACTATGAATGCTGGTACTGTAACGAAAATGGTCAGTTTTCAATTCCGTTTTCACTTAAGGATGCTCAGGATGAATGGGTTGAAGATTTGCTTCACAAGGGCTACGGAAATGAACGTCCATTCTCTGAAAGAGAGCACGGCGGAAGCTCTTTATCACTTATGGAAAGAGCGTGGGTTTATGCTTATTTTTCGGGTGCCGAAATTTTAGGTGAGGAATACGGTGTATGCAACACCTTCCGAAGCCGCTGTTCGACCGAGCTTTCCCCCTACGGAGAAACAAAAAAGAAATTTATTGAGTTTACTGAAAATTATACACCTGACGGTGATATATACACGACCTTTGCAGTAATACTTCCCAAGGAAATGACAATGCCCGATAACCGACTTATTGAGGACTATCTGGAATTTCCGCCGGCGGAGCCCTTTACCGAGGAATATATGAAAAGCTATATAAATACTGTACAGAGCATTTTCGGCTTCTGCGGAAAACACGGCAATATGGGACACACCCTCCGAAACGGAGGTCTTGCCGATATTTGTGATGTGATTTATGAGGATATGCCGGAAAGCATTGAGGAATATCAGTATCTCATTGACCTTACGGGAAAGAATGAACTGAAAAACACATACAAAAATGTGGTATCTGTTGAAGAAGCCAAGAAAATTGCCCGTGACCTTCTTCCTGTTGAGCTTTCAGATAAGCTTCATTATACCTTCAGAAAAAGCAAAGACGGCTTTCAGCTTCTTATAATGAACAATGACGGCATATTACACGAAAACTTCAAACCCGATGTAATAATCCCCGAAGCCGAAGTGACTGCGTATTTAACAAAGGATAAAAAAGTCCGAAAGCTTTACGGAACAGGAGAACTCATCTCCGACAAAAACGGATATTCCGTCAAACTAAAGGGCGGAGAATGGATAATACTCTCCGTATAACTTATATAAAAACGGCCCGCTTCTCAGACGGAAGCGGGGCATTTTATTTACCGTATTATCAGTAATCCTTCTATGCGAATTCATACATTAAGTGATGAAAAAATAGTTTTAAGATAATCGATAACCGTAGTAACAATTTCAACAATAACGCTTAAATCCATATCCTCACCGAGAATATCCTCGCCACGAACAGATGAGAATAATTCAAGAATAGCCTCCATGACAGCCTCCCCTTTCCTTTTGTTGCGTACATAGCATTACAGCTAAATTAAACTAACTTTAACAAATTGTTTAAGTTTTATTAATCTGCTTTATTTTTTTACACTTTTGGTAGAATCTGTCAAAAAAACAACACACTGACAATTCAAAAAGGACCCGTTTCACAAAAGTGAAACGGGCCGTGGTAATTATTATTCGTCGTCGTCTTCCATTGTGGATTCTGCGATAACCTTTGCTGCAACATCCTGAGGAGCTCTTTCATATCTTTCGAATTCAAAGGAGAAATAGCCTCTGCCTGCAGTTACACTTCGAAGTGTTGTTGAGAAATCACCCATTTCTGCCATGGGAACCTCTGCTTCAAGAAGCTGCATCTTGGGTTCATCTGCGGGGCCCATACCGAGCACTCTGCCGCGGCGCTTTGTGATGTCACCCATAATGTCACCGAGATTGTCATCGGGCATATAAGCCTTCAGAGTTCCGATGGGTTCAAGAATTGCGGGGCCTGCTGTATCCTTAAGCTGCTTGAATGCAAGAGAAGCGGCTGTCTTAAATGCCATTTCAGAAGAGTCAACGGGATGGTATGAGCCATCATAAAGAGTAGCCTTGATATTTACTACGGGATAGCCTGCTACGATACCGCGTTTAACGCTTTCGCGGAGTCCCTTTTCAACTGCGGGGAAGAAGTTCTTGGGAACGGAACCGCCGACAACCTCTTCACCGAATACGAGATCAAGCTCTTCACAGGGCTCAAAACGGATCCATACATCACCAAACTGACCGTGACCGCCGGACTGCTTCTTATGTCTGCCGTGAATTTCAACACGCTTGCTGATTGTTTCTCTGTATGCAACTCTGGGAATCTGAAGGTCAACCTCAACACCGAACTTGGTCTTGAGTTTTGTAACGATAAGGTCAAGATGCTGTTCACCGAGACCTGCAAGAATCTGCTCTCTTGTTTCTTCATTTGTATAGAAGCGGATTGCGGGATCTTCGTGAGAAAGCTTCTTGAGACCTGCTGCAACCTTTTCTTCTTCACCCTTCTTCTTAACGATTACTGCCATTGAAAGACAGGGATCGGGGAATACGGGAGCCTTAAGGGTAAGAGGAGTCTTTTCGGAACAGATTGTGTCACCTGTCTTGATGCCGTCAAGCTTTGTGATAACTGCGATGTCACCTGCTGTGATAACAGCTGTATCCTCTGTCTTTCCGCCCTTGGGGATAATGAGCTTACCCATTCTCTGATTAGCGGCTGTTCTGGGAGTATAGCAGGATGTAGCACCGTCAATTTTACCTGAAGCAACCTTAACATATGTCATCTTACCTACCAAGGGGTCAGCAACAGTCTTGAAGCACATAGCTGCAAGAGGTCCGTTTTCATCACATTCAAGCTCAATTTCATTGCCGTCAGCATCAGTTGCTGTTTCCTTGAACTGAACAGGTGAGGGAGCCATTTTGGTGATACCGTTAAGAACAAGGTCAACAGCCTCAAGAGTGTATGCGGAGCAAGCATACATAGGCATTACGGTGCCTTCAAGAACTGCCTTAGAAAGACCTGCTACGATTTCATCGTGAGTGAATTCTTCACCGTCAAAATACTTCATCATAAGATCATCGTCTGATGATGCAACAGATTCTGTAAATGCTTCGTGGAGCTGGTCAATTCTTTCTGTGGAGGGCATGGGAACTTCTGTTGCCTTGCCGTCTTTATATGCAAATGCCTTATTCTGAAGGAAGTTCACATAGCTTACAACCTTGTCACCTTCAACATAGGGAACAACAACGGGACAAACCTGCTTGCCGAATGCTTCCTGGAAAGCATCAACTGTTTTATAGAAGTTTGCATTTTCAGCGTCACAGCCTGTAACGATTATGTACTTGGACATATTTCTCTGTGTTGCAGCCTTATATGCCTTTTCAGCACCGACGCCGACGCCTGAGCCTGATTTTGTTACGATGAGAACTGTTTCAGCAGCTCTGATTCCTTCTGCGACACCCGTTGCAAAGTCGAAAAGACCGGGAGTGTCAATTATATTGATTTTTCTGTCACGCCACTCAAGGGGGCATACAGCGGAAGATACGGAATTATGACGGCGCTTTTCTTCAGCGTCGAAGTCCATTACGGTGTTGCCGTCGGCTACCTTACCCGAGCGGTTTGATGCACCTGCAATGTAAAGCATAGCCTCTGCGAGAGTGGTCTTACCTCTGCCGCCGTGACCGGCGATGCAGACGTTTCTGATGTCGTTAGCATTATACTGTTTCAAAGTGTTTACCTCCTAAAAATGTGAGGAATATGGTGAAAAACAACAAATTCCCAAAAGAGTACGAAGAAAATTATAGCACAAAAAGCAAATCAATGCAATAGATATTTGACCTTTTCAACAGAATTTTTCACCAAATATTCTTTTAATTTGTTTGACATTATTACTATAATAATGGTATAATTTCTGCAAGTTACAAAATTATGCACAAAACAGGGGGATTTTTTATGGGCAGAAAAACAAATGCCGAAAAACCGCAGACAAAAGTGTCTGCAGCTGTTGAATCCTTAAAAAATGCAGCAGGCATTGAAGGCAGCTTCGGCACCTATATAAAACCGATGGCAAGCTACACCTGCGCTAACATAACGCTCGGCGGAGCAGGCTATCCCATAAATCTTTATCATCAGCAATATCTGAGCTTCGTTGAAAAAATGCCTACTCATATAACGGGTATTATAAGCATGATAAACGGACTCATTGATGCGGTTTCCGATGTGGCTATGGGACTGATTACCGACCGCACCCGTTCAAAATACGGTAAACACAGAATTTATGTTCTTATAGGTGCAATTCCGTTTTTCTTTGCATACATAATGAAATGGTGCTCATTCGGGATTTCTTCAATGAACAATATGACCTACAATTTCATCTACTATCTTGTTACGGCATTCATTTACTCAACAAGCTACACGATGATGAGTGTTCCTCATGTTGCAATGCTTCCCACCATCGAGCCGAATTATTTCAG
This sequence comes from Acutalibacteraceae bacterium, assembly GCA_045590915.1. Classification (GTDB taxonomy): domain Bacteria; phylum Bacillota; class Clostridia; order Oscillospirales; family Acutalibacteraceae; genus RUG806. The sequence continues at coordinate 10,075 of JAZNRX010000155.1, forward strand.
AAGAACACAGTATAAGATGGTTGAATATATGTTCAACAGTGTCGGACAAGTAGCCTCATTCCTCTTTATGGGTATAATGCTCGGCGGTCTTAATATGGATAACCCCTCCCCCGAACACCGTTCAACATATCTTTTCAGCGGAATCGTTCTGGCAGTGTGGTTTGTATGGTCTCCGATTCTTTCATTCTTCACCTGTCCCGAGCCTTCTTCCCTTTCGCTGAAAAACGAGCCGATAAACTGGAAATATCTTTTCAATGAATATTATCTCGTATTCAAAAACCGTTCATTCAGACAATATTTCCTCATAAGCATTTTCAATTCATTCCGTTCAAGCTTTTACAGCTATTCCGATCAGTATTTCATTGTCAGCATCGCAGATCAGTATAAGCACTTCAATCTTCTCAACACCGTTGCGGGAACGGCTGAATTTATGGGATCCCCCGTAATCTACTTCCTCAACCGTTATTTTGATAAGAGAACATCTGGACTTATGCTCACCCCCATTATGATTGCAGGTCTTTTCATAAATCTCTTTGTCACAAACAAGACTCCTGCTATTTTCCTTTATATTGCGGCAATTCTCTATAACTTCGGATTCTCAGGCCCCGGCTTTGCAATAGACACTATCCAGCCCGACATCACCGATGTTGACGAGCTTATCACCGGCAGAAGACGAGAGGGTGTTATTGCAACATTCAGAAGCTTTGTTTCAAAAACCATAAATTCATTTATGACCGGAATTCTCGGATTTTCACTCAGATTCTTCGGCTATGATGTAAACAAAAAGGAACCCATCTATCAGACAGCAAAAACTATTTTCGGTCTCCGTCTTAATTTCTCCGTTATGCCCATTATTTTCGGTATTATTACTCTTATCCTTATAAAGAGCTTCACCATGAACAAAAAGGATCACGAAGAAATTCAGAGAGTTATTAAAGAAAAACACGAAAAAGGTACTGTCACGATTGATGAAGCACAGAAAAAACGGCTTGAAAAAATTGCAGGTCAGAAATGGGAGAATATGTGGATAGGTCAGTATGCTCCGGTTTCAGTTTCTGATGACAGCAGATATACTTTTGACAGATGACAGGAATAATTGATATCGGCGGAGGACTCCGCGGCATTTTCGGTGCAGGCGTTTTTGACCGCCTTTTGGATGAAAACATTCACCTTTCTGATGTTTACGGTGTTTCGGCAGGCGCCGCAAATGCAGTGACTTATATCGGAGGACAAAAAGGCAGAACACTTCTCTTTTACAGAGACTATGCTCAAAGACGGGAATATATGAGTTTCGGGAATCTTCTTAAAACAGGCTCATATATATCTCTGCAGTATATTTATGCCACACTCTCCAATTCAGACGGCGAATATCCCTTGGATTTTGATGTTTATTCTTCTTTTAACGGAAACTTCACCACAGTTGCAACCGATGCACTGACGGGACAAGCTTTATATTTCGGAAAAGATGCCTATAAAAAGGATGATTACACCGTTCTTATGGCATCATCCTGTCTTCCCGTGATTTGTAGCCCCGTAAAAATGAACGGTAGACTCTGCTATGACGGCGGTGTGGCTGATCCGATTCCCTTAAAAAAGGCTTTTGATGACGGCTGTGAAAAAGTTATTCTTATTCTCACCCGACCTAAAAATGAGTTTCATAATCCATCTCTTGACAACAAAGCGGCTTTTCTTATAAAGAATAAATATCCTGAAATTTCAAAGGCTCTTTATAACAGATTCAATGTATATAATGAAAGTCTGAAGCTTGCACTTGAATATGAAAAGCAGGGAAAGGTTCTCATAATTGCCCCTGAAAGCTCAAAAGGCATGGGCACTCTCACAAAAGACAAAGAAAAGCTGATGGTGCTTTATAACGAAGGCTATGAAAAAGCATCAGAAATAATAAATTTCATATAAAAAAAGCATTCCTCTGATTAACCGTCGGAGGAATGCTTTTTTACTGAGCTATAAAACCACAAAAAACAGCTTTAGCGTACGACTGCGGTGAAGCCGGTTTTTTCGGTCCTTTTCATTGAAAGGTATTACAAACATAGTTTTTCTGCTTATATAATAAATTTCACAAAAAAAGGGCGAGCCGCCCTTCCCCGGAGGGAAGAGCGGCAGCCTTTATATCAGGATGATAAAAAAGTGTTTATTTTATACCGAAAAGATTCTTGAACCATTCAATGATGCTGTTGAAGAAATCAATGATCTTATCAAAGAATCCTTTTTCAGGCTGAGGAAGCTCAGCACCGCAGGAATCACAAACATAGTTTCCGTCTGCATCCTTATGACCTGTTGCGGCGATTGCTTTTTCTTCAAAAGCACCGCAAGAGCATGTACGCTTTTCAATACCGTCTGTTACGCAGCCTGCTGCTTCAACTACCTTCCATTCGCCGTAGCTGTGAGCCTTGACGGGAAGAGTTTCAACAGCTTCATAATCGCATCTTGAGCAGGTTGTTGTCTTTGTACCTGTATTTGTGCAGGTTGCCTCTGTTATTGCTACCTTATAGTCGTGACCGAGAGCATCCTTTGCTCCGCCGCCGGATACTACATAACCGCAATCTGCGCAAGCATATGCATCTTCAACACCGCCTTCAGTGCAAGTTGCTGCTTTACCGGGAATTACAACTGTTTCAAGGTCTTCTGCTGTATGGTCATTATCGCACTTTGCAAAGAAAGGAAGAATGCCTGCTTCTCTTACGAGATTGAGAGCTGCGGGAACAAGGTCAGCCTTTCTGTTATTAATGCTCTTCATATTGTTGGATGCAATAACAACATCGTTGTCGCCTGATGTGAAGTCTTCCTTTACTGTTACGGTTGCTTCATAATCTTCAGCATTCACAGTGTCGGGGAAAATAGCATCAACGATATGCTGGGATGCATTGATAAGAGCCTTTGTTACGGGAACGCCTGCTGCAACATCTTCTGTCTTTTCTGCAGTTTCAAAGAGACGAAGGAAGCCTTCGAGATCGCCTGCAAGAGCATCGTCAAACATAAAGCCGAGCACTTTGTTTACATCAAATGCGAAGTTGTCACTTGCACAGTTTGATGCAAGGGAGCCGAGAGGAAGCATAGCGTTTGCAACTGCTGCAATCTTATCGAATGTGTCTGTATATTCATTATCGCAAGCGATGATGATACCGTCAGCAAGCTCATATACTCTGCTCACAAGAGCTGCGAGAGTTACTGTCCATTCGTCAGCCTTTTCAACACCAAGCTCAAACTTAACTGTGGGAAGATCAATATTTGTTTCGCCTTCAACATGGCCGATTGCATCGTTTGCAATTGTGTTGACAAGAGCTACGCCGTTTGTTGCTGCTTCATAAAGAACATCAACAAGCTTAGCCATAATTACATTCTTGCCTTCACCGTCATTGACATTTGCAGCAACTGCTTTTTCGGGAACTGTGAGAGCGAAATCAAGCTCTGCATCGGAGAATGCCTTATTGAGTGCGGGGATACATTCGCCGAGGGCATAGTCTGTTACTGCAACTGCCATTGCATCAAGATTTTCAAGACCGTCAACTGCTGCGTGGATTGCTGCGATTGCTTCATTCTCGCCGTTATCGATCACATCGAGAGCAAGGTTAATTGCTGTAACATAGAGAGCTTCTACTGAAGAGAAGTCAATATCATAAAGAATTCCGAGGTCAATGCCGCTGAGAAGAGAATCCATATCAACGCCGATATTACCGAGCATTTCCTGAAGACCTGCATCATTCATAACTTCTTCAGCCATTGCCATCATTTCATTTACGGTGTCACAGATTTTCTGCATATTATCGGTAAGCTTATCATTTCCGCCTTCTTCAAGAGCAAGCTTTTCTTCGCCTGCATCTGAGAGAAGCATATCTGTAAGGTCAACGAGAATTCTGTTAACCTGGCCTACTGCACCGTTATAAGCATCGTAGTTACCTGCGATGTCAAGAAGATCTGCATCAATAACGAAATCTGTGTCAAGGAAATCGGGAAGCTGAGCTGCGATTTCAATGCCTTCGAATCCGCTGAGGTTATCAAGCACTATAGTTGCTACAGGATTATTGATATAAGAGGAAACATCAAAGCCGGGGAGATCAACAGGCACATCCATTGTTGTTCCCATAATTTCCATAGAGCCTACAAGCTTTACATCAGCAGTTGCTGTTGATGTTACCTGACAGATGAATTCATCCTCAGTTGCCCATCCGTTATAAGCAAGGTCAATTGAAATATCATTGATCTGAAGCTCCTTGACTGTAACACCGGAAACCTGTGTACCGATCATATTTTCGCCGATTTTCTGAGCTTCTTCAAGTGCTTTCTGTTCTGCAAGGTCAGCTATCTGCTGGAATGTGATAACCTGTGAAAGAAGATTCTTTTCGCCCATATCAACCTTAACTGCGAAAAGGTCTTTCATAGCCTTTGCATTATCAGCAACCATAAGAGCAGTGATATCTTCAGGAATGGGATCAGCTGTAATTGCAGCAGTCATTCCTTCAGGCATTTCACCGAGCTGAGCATTAATCTGATCAGCATAAGCTGAATAGATTGTCATTGAATAATCAAGATTGGGATTATATTTCTGAACGAGGTCACAGTTATATGCGCCGATAACAGCATCTGCTTCATCTGTTGCACCTGTATAAACACCTACAACGGGAGGCTCAAAGTTTACTTCGAGTGTATTTACCCAGGTGAGTGTATTTGCAGCCTTAACTGCACCGTCAGCTAAAGTAATCTGATAGTAATTGTCGCCATCCTTGAAGTTTACTGTTCCGCCGGAAATTGTTTCAAGAAGTCCGAGATCTTTATAGGTTTCTGCGAAAGCTGCAGGAGCTTCTGCCTCTGCACCGATTTCAGCTGTGTAGCCGAGCATTGCCTTAAGCATAGTTCTGACTACTGTGTCCATAATATAATTATAATAAGTATCAATCTTAACCTGATTGTCACTCTGAACAAGACCTACAAAGTTTTCAACGAGTGTATAGATGTCTGTTGTTCTGAGATCATATGCCTTGAGAGCTGCAAGACCGTCTTCAGAAAGAACGCCTGCCTTTTCGCAAAGACCGGAGAACCAGGCAAGGATACCGTTTGAAATAGTCAGGTCAAATGTTTCAGTTCTTTCGCCGTTTTCATCTGTGGGAATGGTATAGCCCATTTCCTTTGTGATTTCAGCGATGAACTTTTCCTGAATGTCATTGCCGATGAGATAATCGTTATAAAAATCAACGATCTTCTTGTTTTCTTCAACTGTTGTGTCAAGAGAAAGAATATATTCGCCTACCTTGCCGTAATCGAATACCTTGCCCTCTTCCCAATGGAAAACCTTACCGAATACATCTGAATTAAGAGCCATGAACTCAAGAATTCCGTATATGAATTCCATATCGCCGTTTTCACGGGAGAGTGTCTTAAGACCTGATACATCGAGCTTAGCAAAATCACCGCCGAGCTCAACCAGATAATCTGCATAAGCTACTATATCATCAATCCCCTTGATTTCAGGGATTTCAAGTGCTACGGTAGTTCCCATAACATCAACTTCGAAAGTTTCAAAGTCTTCTGCCACTGCAGCAATCTGTCTGTCAAGCCAATCGAGAATAACAGCAGCTATCTGTTCAGCTTTAAGTGAATCAATATAGCTTTTGTCTTCTGCGGCAATTGAAGCTCTGTCATATACTGCATCATCTGCGGCAAAAGCAGAGAAGGGTATGAGACAGATAAGCATTACTGCCGAAAGGATAATTGCCAGAGTTTTTTTCATTTGAGTTTCCTCCTTTTAGTTTCAGCCGAAGCTGTTTTTCCCGTTTATTCCGCAGATTCATGTTAAACTTTTGTTAATAAAATATCCGACAGAACTTAACGGAATGTTCATAAAATATTCTATGGCAAAAACTCATATCTTACAAGAAACAAAGCCTATAAAGTGTCAAAAAATTGACACTTTATAGGCTTTTGTCCCATTATCACAGTTTATATTCAGGAAACAATTTGTTCCATATCATAAATACATATGTCAGCTCACTATACATTCTTTTTCCGTCATATCCGGCAATTGAATCCATAATGCTGGCTGCAAAAGCGCGGATAAAAAAGATAAGCTTCCAGTTTTCGCTGCACTCTTCAAAACTAACGCCGAAGCGTTCAGAAACAAACTCAAAAAACATCGGAGCCACAATATCAAAAGAGCTTTTTCCTGTAAAATAAATCTCCTGTTCTTTATACTGTGCAAACAGATTTCTGTCATTCTCATCAATAAGAAGATTTCTTTTTTTGCAGTTTTTTTCAAGATTTTCTCTTCCATCCGAAAGCCAGAAAATCAGCTGGGAGGTTATTTTCCTTATCAGATACTGACTTGTTTCAAAGCTGAAATCTTCAATGCTGTCAAAATGGAGATAAAAGGCTGCTCTTGACATTTCTGCATGGTCAGTGAGCTCTTTTACGCTTATTGTCTTATAGCTTTTACGGGAAAGAAGCTCAGCATATGCCTTTCTGAGACGGCGGTGAGTACGAAAAACACTGTTACTCTGCTTTTCCATTTTTCACACTCCTAAAATCTGCTTCATCCACACTGAAGCTTCTGAGAAGCTCTATGAATCTCATATTCAGTGTTCCGCTGTATTGATAATCGGTAAGGGTGCTGTAAAGAAGACCGTTCATAACAAACTTGGTGTAATAATCAGCCTGCTTTTCATCAAGACCGCTTTCCTTTGCATAATTTCCTGCAATCGCACGGAACCTTTCAACAACAAGATGAAAAGTCTTCATGCTTTTGACCTCAAAAAGATAATTGACAAGAATCATATCGGCTTCTTCAAGATCGAGTATAGTCATTGCTGTCTTGAAGTCAATTATGCTTTTATATTCACTGAAATCAACCGTGTTGTCAAAAAATACAAGGCGGACCATAACACCGACCGCTCTTTCGGCAAATGCCTCTGTCAGCTCCTCAAAAACATCATATATGTCGTGATATAACCTGTAGAAAGTGCTTTTACCCACATCGGCAAGCTCAGTGATTTCCGCAACGGTTATATCTTCGATTCTTTTTGTTTTAATAAGCTCAACCAAAGCATTCCTTATTTTAAGCTTTGAAGCATTTTCTTTTGGCTTATCCGTAAAAACCGCACTCCCATACCTTATGATCGTAAATCATTTTATCACATTCTGTTTTATTTCTCAACAGAAATTATTTTTTTATACATTTCCTCAATTTTCCGATTGATTTCAAAAAAAGAAGAATATATAATCAATTTATATACAGGGAGGCTTTACATATGAAAAAAACAGTCAGAATACTTTCTCTTATTATCTGCTTATCAATTCTGTTCTCCTCGTTTCTGATTCCCGTTTTTGCAACACAGTCAAAATATGAAAATTTTGATATTTCCGAAGTCACAATGACATCTGATGCCGGGAAAAATATGGCTGCCGTTGCACTTTCACAAACAGGCAAAACAGGACAGGATTTCGGATATACTGAGGAATGGTGTGCAGATTTTGTGGGCGACTGTGCAATTCTCACAGGACAGTCTGATGCCGTGCCGCTTTATGGCGGGGTTGAAGGCTTATACACAAAGCTGATTGATAAAGCTGCGGTTACAATAACCGACACACCGAAAGCGGGAGACCTTATCTTTATCAACTGGAACGGGGAAGCAAGAAAGGCTCACATTGAAATTATATATGATTTTGATGAAGAAACAAACACCGTACATACAGTAGGCGGAAACACGGGAAGCTTCAGCACGGTTTCCGAAAGACGTGTTTCAACCCACAAGCTTTCTCTTTCTTCAAATAAAATAAAAGCAATTCTCCGTCCCGATTACAGCACCTGTGAAGAGCATTCCTATGTTTTTTTCACCTGTAAAAACTGCGGAGCTCTTCAGCCGGAAATAAGTTCATTTTTAAATGCAGTCAGAGCATTTATCTATAACATAAAAAATATGCTTGATTCACTCATCGGCATCTGAAAGGAAGTAAAAAAAATGATTAAAATCGGTATTGTAGGAACCAGAGGACTTTCAACACTCAAAGGACTCAATGTGTTTGATGATGTAAAAATCACAGCCATGTGCGACCTTAATGAAGACCATCTGAACGAAGCGGCATCAAAAATCGGTGATGTCAAAACCTTCAGAGTGTATGAGGATATGCTTGCAAGTGATATTGATGCGGTTATTATCGCAACTCCCATGCAGTGCCATGTGCCTCAGGCAATCACCGCCATGGAAGCGGGCAAGCACGTCATGAGTGAGGTAACCGCAGGTGTTTCAATGGATGAGCTTTTCTGGTTATGCGAAAGCGTTGAAAAGTACAACAAAATCTATTTGTATGCCGAAAATTATATATACACTCCCACCGTTCAGCTTGTCAAGGAAATGGTCAGAAAGGGCTTTTTCGGCACCCCCTACTATGCAGAGGGAATGTATCTTCATAATATAGGAGATCTTCTCACATATCCCGACGGAAAAACCTCATGGAGAAGCTTCTGGCAGTGCGGAACAAGAGGAAACTTCTATCCCACTCACAGCATAGGTCCTGTTATGCAGTGGTTCCCCGATGAAAGAATTACAGAAATCTCCTGCTTCTCCCCCGGTGTCAGACACAATTACGGAGTAAAGCAGGACAGCGGCACAACCACCATGTGCAGAACCGACAAGGGCAGTCTTCTTGAAATCAGAACCGACTGTACCTCACCCCGTCCTCACTGTATGGACAATTATCTTTTACAGGGCACGGAGGGCATTTTCCAGTCCGCACAGTACGGAAAAGGAAACCTTGCAGGTGATGTTGACAGAGTATCCCTTACAAGCAAGCTGACAGCCGACGGCCATATGGATTGGGAAGACATTGACAATTATAAGCATCTTCTTCCCGAAAAATACAGAAATGCCACCCCCGAACAGATTGCCGCAGGACACGGCGGCGGTGACTTCTTTATTGTTGAGGATTTCATAAACGCAATAAGAACAAACACTCAGCCCGAACTTGATGTTTATAAGGCATGTGAATGGACTGCAGTGGGACTTCTTTCAAATCTTTCCGTCACAAACAACGGCAAAACAATGGAAATTCCCAATTTCAGAAAAAATATGCCCTTAGAAGAAAAGAGAATAAAGCTCTGATGAAATACAGAATTAATCACGATTTTCACATTCATTCAACAGTGTCGAGATGCTGCAAGGATGAGAAGCAGACACCTGAAAGAATACTGCAATATGCAAAAAGGAATAATTTTGAAAGAATTTGTCTTACCAATCATTTCTGGGACGAAAAGGTTGAAAGCGAGGCACAGTGGATAGATGAACACGGATATAAATATCTCACCTCCGTGTTACCTCTGCCGCAGGCTGACGGAATTGACTTTCTTTTCGGAGCGGAGCTTGATATGGATTACAACGGAATATTAGGCATAAGTGATGAAACACTTAATGAGCTTGATTTTGTCACGGTGGCAACCACACATATGCATCTTGCTGGAAACTCTGTCAGAGAAAAGATAAGTTCCCCCGAGGAAGCGGCAGAAATATGGCTTGAAAAAATCAGAATTCTTCTGTCCAAGCCTCTCCCCTTTAATAAGATGGGACTCGCCCACATGACAACGGGACACATCTTAAAAGAAAAGACACCCGAAGTCATAAAGTTGCTTCGGGATGAGGACTTATATGAAATTTTTGCTGACTGTGCAAAAAAGGGCTTGGGAATAGAGCTTAATACAAAAACAATATTTAATTCCGAGGAAGAAAAAGAAATTCTTTTGCGACCGTATTTTATCGCGAAGGATTCCGGATGCAAGTTCTATCTCGGAAGCGATGCACACAAGGGCGAGATTCTCGACAGAGCATCGGATAATTTTAAGAGAATAATCGATCTTCTTGACTTGAAAGAAGAAGATAAATTTCCGTTGGCAAAAGGAGAATAGGTATGGAAAATGTTAAAGGACTTGAAATTTCACAGTTTAACGGCAGAGGCTATAAAAAGGTGATGGAATACAAAACCTGGTGCATGGCATTTCTCACACAGGACGAGGAATACACAAAGAACACCTACATGGAAAGGCATATGGAAACTGACGAAGTTTTCGTGCTTCTCAAGGGTGAAGCGACTCTTTACATAGGCGAAGACCGTACTCCCGTTAAAATGGAGCCATTGAAATTCTACAATGTTACCGAGGGAATCTGGCACAATATAGTATGCTCGGAGGATGCAAGCGTTCTCATAACTGAAAACAGCGGAACAAATGAAACAAACACAGAATATTTCAAGCTGTCGGAATAAAATCCGACAGCCTGAAGGTAATATCATTTATTATCAAAATAGTTTTTTATAAGATCAGGGGCAACTATAAGCTCTCTTGTTGCTCCTCTTATAAAATCCTTGACGGTACTTTTTGCTCCGATTTTCTTAAGGGCGGGAAGTCCGTTTATTTTTGCAATAATTCCCGCTCTGAAAAGGTGATAGTCACTTGAAAGAAAGCCTGTGGAAAGCTCATAAAATTCTTTACCGCTGTGTGCTTCAACAATTTTTCTTCCGAATTTGAAGTTCTCGTTTGTGGTGGTGGATTTATCCTCAAGAAGAATTCTGTTTTCCTCAACTCCCATTGATACAAGATGTTCTTTTATTATGAGGGCCTCACTCTTTTTCTGTCCCTCGCGGAAGCATCCGCCGCAAGTAACGGCAACCGTGTTTTTATTTTCGTTAAGATACAAGGCGGCTTTTTCAATTCTCTTCATAAGATGCTCGGAGGGTGTTTCTTCTCCGATTATATGACCACCCAGAACAAAGAGGTAATCAAGCTCTTCCTTGTGGTCCTTCTTTGACTCACTGATTATTTTGGCAAGAAATATGTTTTCTGCAAGAAAAACTCCCGTTACAACAGTACCGAAAGCAGACAAAACCGCTTTATGTGACTTTTTCATATCAAATACTCCTTTATTCTTTTGCATATTTATTCTACCTGTATTTTATACGCTTGTCAAATTAATATATCCTTAAAAAACATTGACTTTTTTATTTTCTTGTGCTATTATTTTAAGGCACCGAAAAAGTGCAATGCGGATTAAGCGAAACGCTCCGCCTCGGAAAGCACCGCCGTGTAAAAATCATGGTGCAATACGGATTAAGCGATATGCTCCGTCTCGGATGTCTCACCGTGTAAAAATCAGAGACACAATAAGCGGATGTGGCGGAATTGGCAGACGCGCTAGGTTCAGGTCCTAGTGAATGCAAGTTCATGTGGGTTCGACTCCCGTCATCCGCACCAAAATCCTACGCTTGTTTTGATACAATGAGCGTAGGATTGTTTTTTTCATCAAACATATTGACAACGGCACCAAACTGTAGTAATATCGTAATTGAAAACAAACCTTGGTACACAATGCGAAGTCGGATCGTAGCCATGTCGTTCTGTGAGCCAAGGAGG
>JAZNRX010000156.1:0-5219 GCA_045590915.1 Acutalibacteraceae bacterium
GTGCTATTGTATAAATTATATCTAAATAACTGTTTATATGTCAATAAAAATAGTGAAATCTACACTTGAAAAAATACTGTAATTATGATAAAAATATTTTCGAGGTTTTATATGATGAGTTTTGAGAGGTAATTTTATGAGAGAGATACTTGCTCAGGTTTTTCGCTTTGATCTTGCAGGTATACTGAGCCTTCTTTGCCTGCTGTTATGTATTATAGCGTCTCTTGTAAAGGGCAAAAATATGAAGCTGATTCTTTTTCTCGTCTTTGGCAGCAATCTTTCTATTGCTCTCAGCTATCTTGTAGGCGGCCAGGGTATTAACGGAGCAGCTTCCTGCTTTATCGGTGCGGCACAGTCAATAATTAATTATTTTTTCGAATCAAAAGGTAAGCCTTTACCCAAATGGCTTATAGCCGTATATATGGCGGCGTTTGTGGTTGTTAATCTTGTTGTGGGAATGTCAGGCGGTTTTGATCCGCTTTGTCTTCTCGCAATCGCCGCTTGTCTTACGTTTGTTATGGAGATAGGTCAGGAGAACGGTGCAAAATACCGTTTTTGGGTAATATGTAATTCTGTTCTCTGGTGTACATATGATATACTTTCAAAAGCATGGCCCAGTATGGTCACCCACATTTGTCTGCTGTTGTTTACTGTAGTAGGTATGGTTATCCATGACAGAAAGAGCAAAATCAAAACTGAAAAATGAATTCATATGAATCAGCACCGGTAGTTTGAAATGCCGGTGCAATTTTTTATACTTTTAATACTAATTTTTGTGGATTTAATGTTGTATATTGTCAAAATTTGGTTGACAGTTAAGTTTATGCATAGTATAATTTTCAAAATAGTATAATCAAGTATACTGTTTACTGATGAATTTAAGGGGATGTGTAAAGATGGCAACAAAAAATCAGAAACCAATTTCGCTTGATATTGAAAATTATTGCGATCTTCAGACTAAGTTTGAAGCATATACCGGTGATGAACCGTATCTTTTTATCAGCTATTCACACAGAGACACTGAAAAGGTATATCCCATTTTAGATGCTTTATATGATAAGAAGTACAGAATCTGGTACGATGAATCTTGCGAAAACGGCAACGATTTCAGAGATGAGCTTCGCCAAAGAATAGAAGGTTCATCCGGTGTTATTCTTTTTGTTTCAGAATCTTCTATGAATTCGCCTTTCTGCGGTATGGAGATTATTGTAGCCCGTGAAAACGGTAAGAAGCTTTATCCGATTTTCCTTGATGATGCAACAGCTGTACCTCCTGCATTTGAAATTCTTCTTGCAAATACCCATCACAGCACTGCTGATAATATGGACAAGCTGATCAAGTCTATGGTAAGAGACCTGCCGGCTGAAGCTATGGACAGACTTACTCTTGCCGACGGCAAACTTGAAAAGTGTGAAGATAACGGCACCACAATTGATGTTGATGAGGGCGTAAGAGTAATTTGTTCCGGCGCATTCAAGGACAGAAAACAGCTTAAGCATATCACTCTTCCCGAAACACTTGAAGAAATTGAAACAGAAGCTTTCCGCGGTTGTAACAAGCTTGAGTCTATGCGCATTCCTGTCAAAACAATCCGTGTTGGTGAGAGCGCATTCCGCGACTGCGTAAGTATGAAGAAGCTGGTTGTTGATAACGATTGTATCAAAATAGGCGAGCGTGCTTTTGAGAACTGTGCTACACTCGAAGAAGTTATCCTGCCGGATGGGCTGACAGAACTTTACGGCGGTGTATTCAACTCATGTAAGAGCTTGAAGTCTATTAATCTGCCTTCTAAGCTTACAATTATCGGAGAAAATGCTTTTTCTGACTGTGTCGGTCTTGAAAAAGTAACGGTTCCTGAAACTGTTACAAAAATCGATGACCTCGTATTTAACGGATGTATCAATATGACTTCTGTTGAACTTCCCAATGGTCTGAGAAAAATCGGTAAGAGCGCATTTAAAAACTGCAAATCGCTTACATATGTTACTATTCCTTCTTCTGTTATCAGTATTTCCGACGCCCCCTTCAGAGGCTGCGAGAATATGAAATCTATCAAGGTTGAGCCCAAGAATATGCAGTTTAAGTCAGAACCCAATAAGCGTGACGGTAATGACTATGTACTGTTCAATAAAAATAAGTCAGTCCTTATTGCTTATCCGGCCAATAGTCGTGAGGTTCAGTATGATATTCCGGATAGTGTAACAGTTATCAGTGACTGGGCTTTCTGCGACAGTAAAAAGCTTAACAGAATTACTATGCCTGACAGTGTTAATGAAATAGGCGAAGGTGCATTCTGTAACTGTACTCTTCTCGATGAAATAGAAATTCCGGACAGCGTTGTTAAAATTGACGATTGTGCTTTTAGAGGTTGTGTGAGTCTTGATACCGTTATTATTCCCGATTCTGTTAAGGATATGGGTTGGGGAATCTTTGACGGCTGCGAAGATAAGGTAGTTGTTTACTGTAACGAAGGCTCTCTTGCACAGGACTATTGCCGTCGTAACGGCATTAAGGAAGCCAGGATTTCCGAAAAAAATGACGACTGATTTTAACTGGAGAGAATTATGAGCACACTTGTTAAAATAAAGGATAAGGTAGTCGGCTTTGTAAAAAAAGAAGTTGTATTATCAATAGCTATTGTAGCGGCTATTATTACTTGTTTTTTTGTTCCGCCTGATATGCAATATTTAAGTTATTTTGAAGAGAAAACTCTTATTGCTTTGTTCTGTATGCTTTCGGTTGTTGCCGGATTAAAGTATACCGAAGTGTTTGAACTGATATCAAAGAAAATGATCGGAATGTTCCATACAAGGCGGTCTGTAATCTACGCTTTGGTATTCGGTACTTATTTCTTTGATATGATCGTGGCCAACGATATGTCATTGATCACATTCCTGCCTCTTGCCTACATTGTTATGCACTCAACAGGCAACGACAAATATCTGGGTCTGACATTCATTCTGATGACCATAGCGGCAAATATGGGCGGTATGATTACTCCGTACGGCAATCCACAGAATCTGTATCTGTTTTCGTTCTACGAAATGGAACTTCTGGATTTCCTGTCGGCTCTTGCAGTGCAGGCTGCTACAATTCTTGGTATGCTGTTTATAAGCGGATTGTTTATAAAAAACGAAACCCTGCATCTTGTAAACGATAAAGAAATTAATATCAAGAAAAAGCATCTTGCTGTTTACGTTTTGCTTTTCGTTTTAGTTATTCTTTGCATTTTCCGTGTTGTAAATCATTGGATAGCTCTTGGAATTGTTGTGTTGACAGTTCTTATTATGGACAGAAAACGTTTTAAAGAGGTTGACTATGCACTCCTTGCAACATTCTGTGTGTTCTTTGTTTTCTCCGGTAATATCGCAAGAATAGATGTTATCAGTGATTTTATCAAGAGCATTGTCGGTCCCAGCGGAGAGAATGTTCTTATAGCAGGTATCGTTTCCTGTCAGTTTATAAGTAATGTTCCAACTGCAATATTCCTTTCTAAGTTTACCGATGTTGCATATTCGTCAGATTTGTTGGTTGCCGTAAATGTCGGTTCACTTGGTATTATTATTTCTTCGTTGGCAAGCTTAATCACTCTTAAGGAATTTTTGAAGCACCAGCCCAAAGGACTCAAGGGCTATATGCTGAAATTTACCGCAATCAATACTACTTTTTTAATTGCACAGTTATTGGTTACGTTTTTGAGACGTTAAAAATATTTCAAATAATTTGCCAACCTCATAATTATACAGGCCGCTGTTACAGCGACCTGTTTTATTTATAGTATATACTATAAAACTGCTCACAAGGAGAATGAATAATGATATATGTTACCTCCGATATTCACGGTTATTCACTTGAAAAATTTTTGCTGTTCCTTAGTAAGGTAGGCTTTTGCAATGACGATTTCTGCTTTGTTCTCGGTGATGTAATTGACCGTGGTGATGACAGTGTAAAGTGGCTTAAATGGCTTATGCATCAGCCGAATTTTCAGCTTGTACTCGGTAATCACGAGGCTATGCTGCTTGCTTGCGATTTTCTTTTTGAAACAATTACCGAAGATGCTGTTGAAAGACTTACAGGTACAAAACTCTGTATGTACAATAATTGGATTGCTAACGGCGGCCGCCATACACTTGAGGCTTTGTCATTACTAAGAGAATCTGAGATTGAAGATATTCTCGATTACCTGCGTGATGCTCCGCTTTATGATACGGTAAGTGTCAGCGGTAAGGATTTTATATTAACACACAGCGGACTCGGCTCATTTGATAAAAACAAAAAGCTGTCTGATTACTGCAAAACAGATCTTCTTTGGACTCGCCCTTCCTTGAATGCAAAATATTTCGATAATATAATTACGGTCTTCGGTCATACTCCAACCTTATATTACGGCGAAGAGTATAGAGGCAGAGCGATTGTAACCGATACGTGGATTGATATCGATACCGGAGCCGCCTGTGGTTTCAAACCGATGCTGCTCAGACTTGATGATATGCAAGAGTTTTATATGGATTGATATAATTAAACATTTTTTCTTGATTTTTCTTACGATTTATGATAATATTCTACAAATTGTATTCTTTTAAAATTACGGAAAGTAAATTTGAAAAGAGGGATGCGGCATGAAAAGAAAAATAAGCGAATGGATAAGCGTGCAGGTAGTAAAAAAACCGGGGCAGGTTGTTCTCGGTGCGATATTGCTCTTTAATATTGTGTTTTTTACTTTTGCAGCGGCTATAATAAGTGCACTTTCATATGGAAGTTCAGCACAGATGGGATTCGTTGAGGCGGCCTTCTGTACAATTACAATGATTCTTGATGCAGGTTGTATTCAGTTTGTTGTTGCTGATTTTAGCACAGCAGGTGTTGCAATAACAGTTTTCTGTCTTGCAGTTGTAGTTATAGGTATGATTTCTTTTACTGGTGCAGTAATAGGTTATGTTACTAACTATATCTCTCATTTTATCGAAAATGCCAACACCGGTAAACGCAAGCTTCATGTTTCAGATCATTTTGTTATTCTTAATTGGAATACACGTGCTTCAGAAATAATCAATGACCTTCTTTATTGTCACGGCAAGCAGACTGTAGTAGTACTTGTCAATTCACGTAAAGAAGAAATTGAAAAAGAGATAGACGAGCGCATTTCAGATACTATTCGTGTTGAAAACCAGCGGCTGTATGATGAATGTAGTTCTATGCATTTTTTTGCCCGTAATATA
>JAZNRX010000157.1:0-6342 GCA_045590915.1 Acutalibacteraceae bacterium
GACGAGCATTCTCTGTGTGCCGCTGTCGGTGGAATACAGCATTTATCTGGCGGCACTGTTCGTGGAAATGCTCAGCGGCTATCTGGATGACGCATCCGAAAAGCCGTGGGGCGAGCTGAAAAAAGGGCTCATCGACATGGCAGTTTCCGTGGGCGTATCCGTGACGGTTTACTATTTCCACGGCGGTGAAATCGTGCTGCCGCTGCTGAATCTGTGTTTCACCGTGCCTGCGGTGCTCTATGTGATTCTGGGAACGATCCTTATCTGGGCAAGCATCAATGTGACCAATTGTGCCGATGGCGTGGATGGTCTGTGCGGTTTGCTTTCTTTGGTAACGCTGGCTTCTGCGGCAATGATGCTGCAGGCCGCAGCGGAAACGGGGATGCAGAGGAAAGCTCCGAGACTGTCAGAAAAAGAGTTGAAAAAACAAGAGAAATACAAAGAAAACGCTTTGAAGGCACGGGGATTACCTGTAATGCAAAGATGACCGCAACACAGGTCAGACAGTTCTGTGTTTTAAGTGATGAAGCAAAGGCAATGATGAAGGAATATTATGAGATGCTCAGTCTTTCGGGCAGAACCTATGATAAAATTCTTAAGGTTGCAAGAACTATTGCGGATATGGACGGATATGATATAATAAACAGTGAACATATTTATGAGGCACTGTGTTTCAAACAGATTATAAAAGGAGGAAACTGATTTGGTAGTTTGTGTGTTCGGTTCGTCTGGAGCCGAAATAGATAAGGTTTATGTTGAAAACACTGAAGTTCTCGGAGAAAAGCTTGCTCTTCGCGGACATTCGCTTATATTCGGCGGAGGAAAATTCGGTCTTATGGGTGCCGCGGCAAGAGGATTCAGAAAGGGCGGCGGTTTTGTCAAGGGTGTTATTCCCACATTCTTCGGGGATTACGATGTGATTTATGACTGTGATGAATTCCAATGGACCGAGAATATGAGAGACCGCAAGAAGTATATGGAGGATAATTCCGATGCCTTTATTATCACTCCCGGCGGTATAGGTACATATGAGGAATTTCTTGAGGTGCTGACCTTAAAGCAGCTTGCACGTCTTTCAAAGCCCATAGTCATATTCAATATAAACGGTTTTTTTGATAAGCTCTTAAGTGTTTTTGATGACAATGTCCGTGACGGTTTCATAAGAGAACAGACTCCCGAGCTTTTCAAGGTGACGGCGGATATTGATGAGGTTATAAGCATTGTTGAAAACGATAACTACGATATAGAAAAAATCAAATTTTACGGTTAAAAAAACAGTTCCGTGAAAGCTTTCACGGAACTGTAATTTTTTTGTTGGTTTATTTTGCACCCCAAATGCATTCTTCTGCAAATCTTTCAGCGATAACGCCTTCGGGCTCGCCTGTCTTCTGAGATTCTGTAAGAATTCTTTCAACAGTGTTGTAGATGTTGTTGACCTTCTTGAGAACATCTTCTTCGTTATAGTTGCCTGCGGCTTCGCCCGCTGCATTGATAACACCGCCTGCGTTGATGATGAAGTCGGGAGCATAGAGAATTCCTCTTGCCTTAAGAGCTTCACCGGAAGCAAGGTCAAGAATAACATTGTTTGCGGCACCTGCAATAGCCTTGCAGTTGAAGTTGGGAATTGTTGCGGGATTAACGATTGCACCGAGAGCACAGGGAGCAAAGATGTCACATTCCTGAGTAAGGATTTCGTCAGCAGTAACGATTGTTGCACCGTACTTTTCTGCAGCAATTTCAAGGTTAGCCTTGTTGTTTCTGTTTGCAACATAAAGCTTTGCACCTTCTGAAGCGAGATGCTTACAAAGGTCAAGACCTACCTTGCCCACGCCCTGAACAGCAATTGTTCTGCCTTCAAGATTATCGCTGCCGAATGCTACCTTTGCAGTAGCCTTGATTCCCTGATATACACCGATAGCGGTGAAGGGTGAGGGGTCGCCTGAAATGTGGGGAAGACCGCAGATGTGCTTTGTCTTTCTTGCGATGATAAGAGCATCGTCACAGTCTGTGTTGACGTCTTCAGCTGTGATGTAGCAGCCGTTAAGAGCGTTCATTGCTTCACCGAATGCTTCGAACATAGCCTCTGTCTTCTGTGAGGGATCTGCGATGATAACTGACTTACCGCCGCCGAAATCAAGACCTGCAGCAGCATTTTTGTGTGACATACCGCGGGAGAGTCTGAGAACATCGAAGAGTGCATCGTCTTCGTTAGCGTAGGGCAGAAGTCGGCAACCGCCGATAGCGGGACCTCTGACTGTGTTGTGAACAGCGATAATAGCCTTAAGGCCTGCCTTTTCATTGTTTACGAAAAGGATTTTTTCGTGACCGTATTTTGTAATTTCCTGCATTACATTCATTGTGTATCATTCCTTAGATTTTGGATTTTTGAAATATTTTATAAAACAATATCTCAATTTAGTTAATAATATACTGCAAAAATTTTCTGTTGTAAATATTTTTTTTGTGATTTATTAATGTATTTTTTTAATAAATGAAATTTAATGAATTTATTTAATTGGTGTTTTACAAAAAATACTGTCAGTGAGAAAAGATTTTATTCTCATTGACAGTACATATTCTCATTTATAAAAATCATGTTCGGCTAAGTATTTGAGCTCTCTTTCCTTGTCGTTCTTTGAACGGGCTTTGACGTATGCTCTTATTTCTTTTCTGTTTTTGCCAATGATACCGTTTCTTGAAAATGATACCCAGAACATACCGAAAACGGAGCCGGCACCTGCTAAAATCATATCAACCATAGTGTCTACAAGTCCGTCTTCCGAAAGGATGGGGGAGACCTGAAGCGTATAGCCGTAAAGACGGTCCATTGTGAATTCATAGAATTCCCAGCCAACGAGGATAAAGCAGGAGAAACAAAGGGCAAACAGGGAAGCAAGTCCGGGGCTCAGATGTCTGCTTCTGCCCTGAAATGCAACTGCAAAATCATAAGCAAAGTATGAAGCCACCACACCCGAAATAAAGTGTTCAATTATGTCAACATACTGAAAATTTGTTTTTGTGTTAAGGACATAACCTATTACCACACCGAAGCAGATAAAAAGATTGAGCATTGTCTGTGCCTGATAGGTAACACGGGTGATAAAGGATTTTCCGCCGAAAAGCTGGAACATATCCCACAGATGTGTGAAGGCTATTGCAAAAAGTCCCATAAGAAACTGTGTTACGGAATCGTGAAGAAGTCCCCACACGCCGAAAATTATAAGCGATGCCCGTACTGCCCACCATATTGCCTGATGACCCATAGGTATCGGCGATATTTTATTTAATTTTTTCATTTATTCCACTCTTTCGTTTAATAGCTGTAACTTTACCTTATTTTAATTATATCAAGGCGTAAAAATCAGAAGAAGTCATTTTTGACCGTGAATATGTCAAAAATGACTTCAGAAAAATACATTCAGCTGTTTCTTTCTGTGAAAACTCCGTTTTCATAGCCCTGAATTGAGTTGTCCTTCAGTGCTTCTTCAAGACGAAGCTGTGCCCAGATGCAGTATTGGGGATTTTTTTCAACCGACAGAAAATGTCTTCCCAGCTTTCTTGCGGTAACCGCAGTTGTTCCCGAACCGCCGAAGGGATCAAAAACCACATCATTTTCGTCGGATGAGGCAAGAATAAGCTTTGCCGTCAGCTTTTCGGGCTTTTGTGTGGGATGTGCTGTGTTTTCTTTCATAGACCAGAAGGGAACCGTGATGTCATCCCAGAAATTTGAGGGACAGGTGAGACGGAAATTTCCCTCTTTTGTTTTCTCCCAATCCTTCGGCTTTCCGTTATCGGTATAGGGTGCTATAACTCTTTTTCTGATTTTTACATCATTTAGATTGAAGGTATATTTATCGGAAACGGTGCAGAACCATATATCCTCCATGGAATTTTTCCAGTTCTTCTTTGCCCCTCTGCCTTTTTCTCTCTGCCAGGTGATACGGTTTCTGACTGTGAAGAATTCGGGGAGAATATTGCCGATTATAAGGCTTGACTGCCAGTCGCAGCAGATATAAATGCTTCCCGTGCTTTTGAGAAGTCTTTTCACTTCTTTAAGCCACTGCCGCGTAAATTCTTTGTATTCTTCTTCGTTTTTTTTGCCCCATACCTCGCCGCCGTAATCCTTTCGCAGATTATAGGGCGGATCGGCAATTACCAGATCAACGAAGCTGTCGGGCAGGTATTTTACCGCCGTGAAAAAATCCGCGTTATAAAATTTATCGGTGATTTCGTCTTCGTTTTTCTTTTTCTTTGTAAAACGGCAAAGGGAGAGATATTTTTTTCCCTCATCAATGCCGATGTCTATAGTTTTGTTTCTCTGGGATTTCATAACACCGTTCTCCGAATAGTTTTGGGTTCTCTTTATATTATCACAAAAAATCCTTTCAGTAAAGATTAAACATACTTGAAAAAAAGGCCTTTTTGTGCTAAAGTAAATAATGATAATTCTGATATAATGAGGTGTGCTTATGTCCACGGTGTCAAATTGCGAAATCTGTATGAATTATGAATATGATGAGGATTATGATTGCTACAGATGCTCGGTTGATCTTGATATGGATGAAGCGGAAAAATTTATGACATATTCATACCGCTCCTGTCCGTATTTCAGAGCAGGGGATGAATACACCATAGTAAAAAAACAGAACTGAAAAGGATTTGTGTTATGAAAGCAGATGTTGTTATTGTCGGTGCAGGCCCTTCGGGTATTTTTACGGCACTTGAGCTTTTAAGATGCGGCAGTAAGAAAAAAATAGTAATTGTTGAAAAGGGTAAGGCAATAGAAAAACGCCACTGCCCCAAAACGAAGACAAAGCAGTGTGTCAACTGTAAGCCGAACTGCCACATCACCACAGGCTTTTCTGGGGCAGGTGCATTTTCTGACGGAAAGCTGTCCTTAAGCTATGAGGTTGGAGGAGACCTTCCCACGCTTATCGGAGAGATGTTCGCACAGGAGCTTATAAACTACACCGATTCCATATATCTTGAATTCGGTGCGGATGTGCACATTGAAGGCGTAAATGCTTCCGAAGAGGTTAAGGAAATAAGAAAGAGAGCAATTCAGGCAGGCTTGAAGCTTGTTGACTGTCCCATAAGACATCTGGGTACGGAAAAAGCGCAGGAGCTTTATTATGCAATCGAGCAATATCTTTTGAATAACGGTGTTGAGATATTTTTTGATACGGAATGTCTGAGTCTTATTCTTGACAATGAAAACGGAGAGTGCAAGGGTATCATCACATCCGGCAAGGGTGTTCCAGAGGAAATTTTTGCCGATTATACCATTATTGCTACAGGAAGACGCGGTGCAGACTGGCTTGAAAAGCTCTGTGCAGAGTATAACATCGCACATCAGCCCGGAACCGTTGACATCGGTGTCAGGGTTGAAGTAAGAAACGAGGTTATGGAAACCGTAAACAATGCTCTTTACGAGTCCAAGCTTATCGGTTATCCGAGGCCTTTTAAGAATAAGGTCAGAACCTTCTGTCAGAATCCCGGCGGATTTGTAAGTCAGGAGAATTATGACAACAATCTTGCGGTTGTAAACGGACATTCCTATAAGGAGCTGAAATCCGACAACACCAATCTTGCGATTTTATGCTCACATAATTTCAGCACTCCCTTTAATCAGCCCATTGAATATGCTCAGAAGGTTGGCGAGCTGACAAATATGCTTGCAAACGGCCACATTCTTGTTCAACGCTTCGGTGATATTCTTGACGGAAAAAGGACATGGCCCAAGGAGCTTATGCAGTCCAATCTCAAGCCTTCTCTGCCCGATGCGGTTGCAGGAGATATAACTGCGGCTATGCCCTACAGAGCTATGACAAATATAATCAATTTTATTCAGTCTATGGATCATGTTGTTCCGGGATTTGCTTCATATGAAACTCTGTTATATTCTCCCGAGCTTAAATTCTATTCAAACAGAATAAGAATGGATGAAAGGCTCAACACGAATATAAAGGGGCTTCACTGTCTCGGAGACTCATCAGGCTGGACAAGAGGTCTTATGATGGCTTCCGTTATGGGTGTGCTTATGGGCAGATATATCTATGAGGATGAATAAAAAGCTATAATTTTTTGTCGGAGGTCGGAAATCGGAGAAATACTGTTTTCCGATCTCTGCAAAAAAATTGATAAAAATTTTTTTCCAAAAATATAAAATTTCTCTTGACAAACTGATTTGGCTTTGCTATAATTCCATATGCACTTGAGAGACAAGCTCTTGAGACAGTCGGTGTCTATAACATTGAGGTCCCACCCGTTCCCATCCCGAACACGGTAGTTAAGCTCAATCGTGCCGAAAATACTTGGCGGGCAGCCGCCCGGGAAGATAGG
>JAZNRX010000158.1:0-15131 GCA_045590915.1 Acutalibacteraceae bacterium
GACCGCTTGGCCTCCGACTTGTTCCGTATATTCGGAACAGGGGATTTTTCAAAAAAATAAAACCACCCTGTCGGGTGGCTTTATTTTAAGATTTTATTTAATCTTATTCTTCTTCCTTAACAAGACCGAGAGATGCAAGAACTGCAAGAACAGCATCAAAGAAAGCCTTTACGATGTTGATGATTTCCTGGGGAGTCATTTTTTTCACCTCGTTGAAAAAATTTAATTGCACACATATGCAACTTTACACATTAATATTATCACCGATTTCGATATTTGTCAACATTTTCAGTTTACATTAAAAGCCGAAAAAAAACCGACGGCAAAATCCGTCGGTCTTTTTTAGCATGCTAATTGTAAATAAGAATAATCTTATGCTGCTGTGCCGCCGCTTGAAGGCTCGTTATCTTCTGCCTTGGGAGCGATAATGCCGAGAGACTCAAAAACCTTGAGAATAGCATTGAAGAATTCCTTGATGATGTCAAGAACCTGCTGAATTTCCATTATTTTCACCTCGCTGTACAAAAATTTGCAATAATCTGCTATATCATATTAACACACAAGAACACAAATTACAAGGTGTTTTTGGAAAAAGACCAAAAGTTAATACATATAACACAATTCTGCAAAAGTTTATTTCGGCTTGGGCTTTGTCATAAAGGACAGAACAAGACCTGAAAGAACTGCCGCCATAATGCCCGCACTGCCTGCAGTGAGGGGTCCTGTAAATGCCCCCAAAAGCCCCTTTTCATCCACCGCTTCCCGTGTACCCTTTGCAAGAAGAGCACCAAAGCCTGAAATGGGAACGGTTGCCCCCGCCCCCGCAAAATCTATAAGCTTATCATAAACACCGAAGGCACCGAGAACAACACCTATGCAAACAAACCCCACAAGAATTCTTGCAGGAGTGAGCTTTGTTTTGTCAATCAGCACCTGTCCCAAAACACAGATAAGCCCCCCGACAACAAACGCCCATAAATAATTCATAAAAAACACCTCTGCAGGTATTTTTACACATTTATATAAAACTATTCACAAAACCACAATTTATCGTGACGACAAATTATGATTCATCGGGTTCCATTTCCCGCTTATCCAATGAGCAAAATAAAGAACAAACAAAAACATATTGTGAGCTATCATACAGCCCCATGCACTTATAAGTCCGCCTGAGAAAAACTGTATGAATATAAATGTTCCTACAATTCTTATTCCCCACATTCCGATTATGTTATAGACAAAGGGCTTGACGGTTCTTCCCACACCCTGCATCATACCCTCGATTATAATGGAAACACCGTAAAAGGGCTCGGAAACCGCAACCATACGAAGAACCACAGAGCCCAGCTCTATAACCTCGGGAGAATCGGAGAAAATATCCATCATAAAGGGAGCAAAAATAAAGAGAAGTCCTCCTGAAATTATCATAAGAACAACCTCTGCCAGAACATTCATCCGTGCAAATTCCTTCATTTTCCTGTTATCTTTTGCACCGAGAGCATTTCCCGCAAGAGTTGCCGCCGCCGTCTGCATTCCGTAACCGGGGATATAGAAGGCGGACTCTACAGTATTGGCTATTGTGTGTGCCGCAGTTGCCACCTCGCCGAGAGAATTTATCATTGAAGCAAAGGCAACATAGCCGAGACAGGTGCCGAAACGCTGAAGCATATTAGGAAAAGCCACCTTTAAGCAAGGAACAAGAATAGCCTTGTCAGGCTTTTTTGAGATTTTTTTCGGCGATAAAAGAGGATGTGACCACAGTGCCGCAGTAATAATTATTCCTCCGACGGTAAATCCTATTGCGGAAGCAACAGCGGCACCCTCAACACCCAGTCCCGCACCGTAAACGGTGATACCCCATATTTTTCTCGTCGGGAAAATGAGAAAGAAATTAAGCACCACATTAACAATATTTACAGCTATACCCGCATACATGGGCGTTTTAGTATCTCCCGCCGCACGAAGCACTGTACCGAAAATTATGGTGGCGGCTCTGGGAAGCATAGGAGTGTATAAAATAAAAAAGTATCTCGCGGCAAGGTCGCGTATAGGTTCATCCACCTGCATCAGAACAGGAATTATACCGCTCATTGAAAGAGTGAGGACAGTAAAAAATATTCCCGATACCAGAACAGCAAGAACGCTTTGTGCAGAGGCTTTTTTTACAAGATAAAAGTCACCCTCGCCGTGTTTTCTTGCAATAAAAGCAAGAAAACCAACACCGATAGCGGAAACCGTACTTCCGATAAGCCAGTTTACAGTAGTTGTAGCTCCCACCGCCGCAGTGGCAGAGGTTCCGAGTGTACCTACCATAGCGGTATCAACATACTGCACCGCTGTCTGCATAAACTGTTCAAATATAGTGGGGCCTGCAAGGGAGAAGATTACCCCAAGCAGAGAAAAGGTCTGTTTTTTGTTCATAATACACCGGAGATTTTTAATTGCAAAATACAAAGTGCAAAATGCAAAATGTTTTTGATAGTGCAAAGTGCAGAATGCTGAGTGCAAAATGTTTTTTCTGAATGAA
The DNA here is from genome assembly GCA_045590915.1 of Acutalibacteraceae bacterium. Taxonomy (GTDB): domain Bacteria; phylum Bacillota; class Clostridia; order Oscillospirales; family Acutalibacteraceae; genus RUG806. Next base: position 2,528 of record JAZNRX010000158.1, read on the forward strand.
ATATAAATTATGGCTGATAAAGGTTGGTTTATTTATCAGTCACAGATTACGATTTCGTCGTTTTCGTAGATTTTTCCGCCCTTTATAACGCGGCAGAATATGCCCTCTCTTGGCATAATGCACTGTCCCACAAGCTCTTTTATGGCGCAGCCGTTGTGACATTCCTTACCTATCTGTGTAATTTCAAGAACACATTCGCCTATTTTAAGCTGTGTTCCCACGGGAAGAGTATGTAAAATTATACCCTCTGTTGTGATGTTTTCCGCAAAAACGCCGTGGCACAGGCCGTCGGTGGGAAGTCCCTTTGATTTATCAATGCTTTCCTTGGCAAGAAGGCTCACCTGACGGTGCCATTTACCTGCATGAGCATCTCCCTCAAAACCGAAATCCTCAATAAGCACACCGGGATTTATTTTTGTTTTGGGCGTACCCTTTTTTTCACTGATATTTATTGATAATACCTTTGCCATATTTATCCTCCTATAAGATTAAGTCCTCTGAAATGCTCTCCCTGCTCAAAGCGGTGGGACAGGGGCTTGTTATATATGATTTCTTCTATCTTTTCCGATAAGAGCCTTTTGTCACCGATATACTGTCTTATGTCATAGGTCTGCTCGTTTCCCAGACAGGGCTTTATTCTGCCGTCGGCAAGAATTCGTATTCTGTTACAGGAGCTGCAGAATTTTCCGCTTATGGGACTTATAAAGCCTATTCTTCCCTTAAAGCCCTCTGCCGTAAAATATTCGGCGGCAGAGCTTTCATCTGTTTTCAAATGTACAAGAAAAGGAAAACGCTCAAGAAGCTCTTCGGTTTTTATTATAAGACCTTCATCTTCGCCCTGCTTTGAAAAAGGCATAAGCTCAATGAAGCGTACATCAAGCTTATTATCCCTTGCAAGAGAGATAAGCCCTTGCGCCTCACCGTCATTCTTCCCTCTCACAAGAACTGAGTTGATTTTCACACTTGAAAAGCCTGCTTCAAGAGCCTTATATAAGCCGTTCATTACATTCTGAAGCTTATTTGTTCCCGTCAGCTCCTTATACAAATCGGAATTCAGCGTATCAAGACTTATATTAACACCGTCAATGCCTGCCGATTTTAGCTCATCCGCTTTTTCCTCAAGAAAAACCCCGTTTGTTGTGATATAAAGGCTTTCAATCCCCTCTACTGCCTTTATTGTTCTCGCAATATCGGTTATATCCTCTCTCATAAGCGGTTCACCGCCTGTGAGACGGACTTTTTTTATGCCCTTTTCACTCAGAGCCTCCGTGAGGACTCTGATTTCATCCGTTGTCAGCTCATTTTCGGAATTATTCTTACGGCTTCCGCAGTATGAGCAATTCAGATTGCACCTTTTCGTGACAGAAAGACGAAGATAATTTATTTCTCTTCCAAGCTTATCCTTCATTTTTATAATCACTCTTTCCGCCTGTTTTTTCAAGCAGTCTGATGTCCTTTATAACCATAGCTCTGTCTATTGCCTTGCACATATCATAAATTGTGAGTGCGGCAACGCTCACTGCCGTGAGAGCCTCCATTTCAATACCCGTTTTATAGGTGCATTTGGTAAAGGAATAAATATAAAGCTCGTCACTGCCGTTATCTGCAAACTCTATTTCTATTTTGTCTATAGGAATATTGTGACAAAGAGGTATGAGCTCAGCAGTTTTCTTTCCGCCCATAATTCCGGCAATTCTTGAAAGTGCAAGAGCATCACCCTTTTTAAGAGAAGCCCCCTTTATGGCTTCAAGGGTTTCCTCCTTCATTTTTATGACAGCCGCTGCCATTGCGGTTCTTGCGGTTACTGCCTTATCGCCCACATCAACCATAACTGCCTCACCGTCAGAATTGAGATGTGTAAAATTCATATGATATAGCCTCCCATTTCTTCAATACGGCTTCTGAATTCTTCACTCCTGAGTATATCAAGGAATTTCTGTACTCCCGCACTCTCAAAGGCTTCCTTCGAAATCAGAAAATCATATTCCTCATGACATACGGGAATAAAATCAAGCTCATACATTCTTGCGGCAGAAAGAATTCCCAAGCCCATATGGGCATTTCCGTTTTTTATTCCCGCCGCAACTGCAGTGTGGGTAAATTCCTCATTGTAATATCCCTTCACGGCTTCCTTTTCAATGCCGTGCTTTTTGAGAAGATAGTCACAGAGAACTCTCGTTCCCGATCCGCCCTGTCTGTTTATATATGTACCCTTCACTATATCTGAAAAATCCTTTATTCCCAAAGGATTTCCCTTCTGAACCATAAGCCCCTGAACGCGCTTTATGCCCTTTACAAGAATAGCATCGCCGTCGGGGAAATATTTTTTTATATAGCTTTCATTATAGGTGCCCGTCTGTTCGTCAAGAAGATGTACGGCTCCCATATGTGCCGTTTTTGTTTTGATTGCGGTTATTGCCCCCATACTTCCCACATGAGATGAGGTGAGAGAGAGTCCGTCACCCGATTTTTTCATAATATCGGCAATTTCATCAATCACGGGATCGTGACTTCCCGTAACAATGAGTGAATTTTCTATTTTTTCAACATCCCGAAGAAGCTCAATTTCAACCTCTTCACCGCTGTTTATTCCCTCAAGGTCCTGCTTCACCCTTAATATACCGTCTGCCTTGGTGAAGCTTGTTATAACACCTGCACCGCCCGATATGGGAACTGCAACAAAGCTGCCGTCTACTTTACCGAGAGTTACTCTTATAAACTCCTCATATTTGAGAGATGAAACAACCCGTCTTCCCAGCTTTGCGGTGACCGTTTTTCTTTTTTCATTTCTTCTGTAATATCTGTCAATAAGCGGTTTTACTATTTCATTCATTATGACAATCGCTGAAACAGGGTATCCCGGAAGTCCGATAACGGGAATTTTTCCCGAAAGTCCGAGAACTGCGGGCTTGCCCGGCTTCACGGCAATTCCGTGAGATAAAACCTCTCCGGCTTCTTCAATGATGTCTTTTGTATAATCGTCCCGTCCTGCCGATGAACCCGCAAGCACAAGCACACCGTCACACTCCGAAAGTGCTTTTTCAAGAGCCTCTCTTAAAAGCTCCTTTTTGTCGGGAACAATGGGATATATAAGGCTTTGGGCTCCGAAATCCTTTAACATTCCGGAAAATACGGTGGAATTGAATTCTATTATTTCTCCCTTGTCGGGGTTTTCCTTCGGAGATACAATTTCATCTCCTGTGGGAATTATTCCGAAAACAGGCTTTTTTATAACCCTTGCAACAAGATTTCCCCCTGCAAGAAGCGCTCCCGCAAGGGTAGGTGTAATTTCAGTGAAGGAGGGAATGAGCATATCGCCCATACATATATCCTCACCTATCTGCCGCACATTCATAAAGGGCCTTGAGGATGAATATATTTTTGCTTCACCCTCTTCGTTAAAAATGACATCCTCAATCATAATCACACTGTCACGGTTTTCGGGAAGCGGATCTCCCGTGTCAACAGGAGTAAACCTATCCGTTGAGAGAACAACAGGCTCTCTTTCCGTGGCTGTTAAGGTATCCTCACTTGAAACCGCAATTCCGTCCATTGAGGATGCATTATAGTGAGGTGAGCAGATTTTTGCATAATGAGCACAGAAGGTTATTCTTCCGAAGGAATTCATTGAGGGAATTTCCTCCGACACACAGCCAAAGCCGTTTTTTTCAAGAGCAGAAATAAATTTTCCCCTTGCTTCGTCAAGAGGAGTGTTTGAAAGATAGTTGTGCTTCATTTTATAAAATAGACCTCCGCTTCTTCCCCGCTGAATATACCTTCGCGGTTTCTGTCAATTATTATATATCCGTCACTTTCCGACAAAAGCGACACCAAACCCGATTTTCCGAATACGGGATATATTTTTCCGTCCTTGATTTTCACTGCAACCATTTCTTCTCTGCCGTGGTTTGAGGGAATATCCGTTGAAAGAATGTATTTACCCTTGAAAGCCTTATATTCGGTTCCCGAAAGCTGTGCTAAAAAGGGTATAACCAGTCTTAATGCAACAAAATAAGCTGCGGCAGGATGTCCCGGAAGTCCGAAAACTGCTTTATTGTCACACTTGCCGAGAATTGTGGGCTTTCCGGGCTTCAGGGAAAGTCCGTGAAAAAGAAGACCGCCTCTTTCGGATATAATTTCAGCAGTCATATCCCTTTCACCCTTTGACGAGCCTCCCGAAAGAAGAACAATATCACACTCGGTGAGAGACCTGCCGAAAACCTCGGCAAGCTTCTCTTTTTTATCCTTCACTATACCGTAATTTATAACCTCACAGCCGTTTTCACGCATAAGAGAAGTCAGCATCACGGAATTTATGTCTCTTATCTGTCCCGAAGCAGGCTTTTCGGAAAAATCCACAATTTCATCACCTGTGGAGATAATTCCCACAACCGCTTTTCTCACACAACGGATTTTTGTTATGCCCAGCGCACACAAAACACCTGTTGAAGCGGAGCCGATAACAGTACCCTTTTTAAGCACCTTATCTCCGATTTTTACATCGTCGCCCTTTCTGGTGATATTTTCACCCTTTGATATGCTTTTATTGCAAAGGCATATCCCCTGAAAGTCCTCAAGGGTGTGTTCAACCATAATCACACCGTCTGCACCGTCGGGAAGCATACCGCCTGTGGAAATTTTCATACATTCTCCCCGTGTTATCGGCTTTTCAGGTGTTTCACCCATCAGGATTTCACCCTCAATACTGAGCATTGCGGGCATATTCTCTCCCGCTCCGTATGTGTCTGACGAAATAAGAGCAAAGCCGTCAACCGTGGAACGGTCAAAAGGAGGGATACTTTCAGCAGAAAAAATATCCTCGCTTAAAATTCTTCCCTGACCGTCGGTTGTTAAAAGCTCTTCATCGGGAAGACGGTAATCAAATTCATTTTTCAATATTTCAAGTGCCTTATCAACAGTTATAACACTTAACATCAGTCAACTCTCCACATACTAATGAATTTTTTCCCGAATTCCGTTTTGGGAGCAAGCAGAAGCTCTTCGGGAGAGGTATCCTCAACAACCGTGCCCTGAGTCAGCATAATAACCCTGTTGCAAAGTCTTTTTGCATGTAAGGGTGAGTGAGTTGCAACTATGAGCGTTGCATTTTTTTCATCTATATAATCGCTTATTGCATTTTCAATAAGCTCGGTGCCTTCAATATCAACGGCTCCCGTGGGCTCATCAAGAAAAAGAATGTCGCACTCGAGCACAAGAAGCCTTGCAAGAGCAAGCCTTGCCGCCTCTCCGCCGGAAAGTGAAAGCGCATTCTTTTTATAAAGGGCATCAAGTCCTGTTTTTCTTAAAGCCTCAAAAGCCTTTTCTTCATTTTCCCTTTTCTTTCCCTTCATGGAAAAAGTGACATTACTTATAACGCTCATATCAAAGGGAACATTTTTCTGGGGCATATATAAAATTCTGCCCTCCTTTTTCACACTTCCCTCACAGGGAATAATTCCTGCAAAGGCTTTAAGAAGTGTGCTCTTGCCCGAACCGTTGGGACCTGTAAGGGCAAGTCTTTCACCGTTCTTTATTTCGAGAAACGGTATATCAAGAACAGTTCTTTCCGAATATATCTTTTTTAAATTTTCACACTTAATCATCGGCCTTTTCTCCCTTCGTGAGAAGTGAAGCCAGAACATTCACAACAAGGGAAATAATAAGAAGCACCATTCCGAGAGCCAGTGCAAATGTAAATTTACCCTTATTGGTTTCAAGGAGAATTGCGGTGGTCATTACCCTTGTTTTCCATTGGATGTTACCGCCCACAAGACTGACCGCACCAACCTCGGCAATGCTTCTGCCGAAGGCTGTGAGAACAACACTCAAAAGTGCTTTTCTGTTATGCAAAAGAAAAAGCTCCATAGACCTTCCCTTTGACAAAGAAAGCCCCCCCGCAGTTTCCCGCAAGGCCTTTCCCGAAACGGAAACAACAGAGGAGGTTAAGCATACCACAACAGGTGTAATAAGCATTACCTGTGCAATAACCATAATTTCAACGGTAAAAAGAAGCCCTAATGAGCCGAAAATACCGTATTTTGTAAAAAGCATATAGACGATGAGACCTGCCACCACAGGGGGCAGGCCCATAAGAGTTGATGAAATTTTTTTAAGAAGCCGTCTTCCGCGAAAACGCTCTTTTTCCAGAAGCACACCGAAGGGCATTCCTATAACACAGGAAATAAGCGTGCTGAAAAAGGACATCCGCAGAGTGACGCCTATGATGTGAATAAGCTCCTTATCCATTGAAAGAAGCATATTCACCGCTTCTGTAAATTTTTCCATAAATTATTCAGCAATAACGGTAAATAATGCCTGACCGTAGGTATCCTTGCCGTATTCTGCAATAAGCGCATCTGCTTCATCGGAAAGAATCCAGCTGATAAATGCCTTTGCTCCGTCGGTGTTGATACCGTCAAGCTTTTCGGGATTACATTCAATTACGGAATATGTATTCTTCATATCCTCGCCTTCTGCAAGAATTATATCAAGAGAAGCAAGTGCGTCCTTGTTTGCAAGGAAGGTTGCCTTATCTGTGAGACAGTATGCATTCTGTTCATTTGCCATTGTGAGACAAGCGCCCATACCCTGACCTGCTGAAACATACCACTTGTCTGTTGCTGCATCGGGAGCTGTGTCGCCCCAGATTTTAAGCTCGGCCTTATGTGTGCCGGATTCGTCACCGCGGGAAATAAACTTGCTTTCTGCTGCCTTTATTTTTGCAAAGGCTGCTGCTGCGTTTTCACTGTCCTTTATACCTGCGGGATCATCCTTGGGACCTACAACTACAAAATAGTTATACATAAAGGGAATTCTTTCAACGCCGTAGCCATCGCTGACAAAGGCTTCCTCTGAAGCCTTGGAATGGACAAGAATAAGGTCGGCATTGCCGTCCTTTGCCTTCTGGATAGCGGCACCTGTACCCGCAGACTGAACCTCAACCTTATAGCCTGTTTTCTGCTCGAAAACGGGAAGAATTGCGGGAAGAAGGCCTGAATCGTTTACTGATGTTGTTGTTGAAATACGGATTGTGGGATTGGCGGGAGCGGTTGTTTCCTCTAATGTTGTGCCGTCGGGGGAAGTTGTTTCTTCACCTGTTGTACCGCAGGCGGCAAGTGAGAATACAAGAGCGAATGCCATCAGAAATGCGAGAAGTTTTTTCATTTTTCTTACTCCTTTTCAAACACGGAAGGCAGAAAGGTTTCCCTTTTCTACCCTTTGACCGATGAAGAATATTTCGGTCACGGTTTCATCCCCCCTGCAAAAGTCTGTTTAGGGAAATGAACTCGGATAAAATGAACAATGAATTTCACTTCTTTTTCATTATATCTTATAAACTGAATAAAAGCAATAATATAATATTTATATTCGCACTTGTAATAATTCACAGGAAATGGTATTATGTAACTGTATAACTTTGTCTTTATGGGGTGAATTTATTGATTTTTTCCGTTCTGACAGTCAGCGACAGATGCTCAAAGGGACTTTGTGAGGATAAAAGCGGCGAGCTGTTATCCCAAATGCTCACCCCTCTGGGAGAGGTAAAAAAATATGCGGTTGTGCCCGATGAAATGAAAGATATAACCGAAACGCTTATTTTTATGTGCGACGAAATAAAAAGCGATGTTGTTTTCACCACGGGCGGCACGGGCTTTGCTCCGCGTGATATAACCCCCGAGGCAACAAAGGCGGTAATTGAAAGAGAAGCTCCCGGAATTTCCGAGGCAATAAGGTATGAAAGCCTGAAAATCACCCCCAAGGCTATGCTTTCAAGAGCCGTTTCGGGAATTAGAGGAAAAACCCTCATAATAAATCTCCCCGGCTCACCCAAAGCCGTAAAGGAATCTCTTGAGGCAGTGCTTCCCGTTCTTTCTCACGCGGTTGAAACCCTTTCGGGAAACACACAGTCCTGCGGAGGAAATTATAAATGACAAAGGAAAAAACACAAGGCTTTTCTCTTGATAAATTCACCTGTGCGGTTATAGGAATGGGAGGACTCGGCTGTAATATAGCGGTTCACCTTGCAGGTGCAGGCACAGGAAAGCTTATTCTTGTTGATTACGACAAGGTGAGCAAAAGCAACCTGAACAGGCAGTTTCTTTATACCGCCGAGGACATCGGAAAACCGAAGGTGCTTTGTGCAAAAAAAAGACTTAAAGATTTTTCGCCCGACATAAAAATAACCGCTCTCCCCGTTAAAATCATCAAGGACAGCATCCCCGATGAGCTTAAAGCCTGTGATATGATTTTTCTTGCGGTAGACAACAAAAAGGCAAGAGAGGTCATTTCAGAATTTTCCGAAGAAAATAAAATACCCCTTATGCTCGGCGGAATAGACGGTTTTTACGGAAAAACATATCTTTATATTCCCGAAATCACCCCCACTCCGAAAAGAGCGGGGATGACAGACGGAAAAAAAGCCGCAACCAACATTTCCGCAGCAGCCGGAATAATCGGCTCAATTCAGGCATCAACAGGCATACAGTATCTCATTACAAAAAACAAAAATCTGGGCGGCAAGCTGACGGTTTTTGATAAGGATACATTTTCAACTCTCACATTAAACAAATAAAGAAAGAGGAAACGAGATGACAAAACTTAAAGCCTATATGGGACACGTGCTTTTTGTGGACCTCACAAAAAAAGAAGTAAGCGAATTCCCATGGACTGACGAAGACAGACTGAGAACCCTCGGCGGAAAGATTATGGCTGCCGACATTCTTCTCAATCACATCCGTCCCGGAATGAAAGCCTTTGATGAGGACAACTGGCTTGTTATTACAACAGGTCCTCTCACCCGTTGCGATTCCCCCTCCTCCACACGCTTCAACATATCAACAATTTCACCCCTCACGGGAATTCTCACCTCCTCAAACTGCGGCGGCTCCTTCGGCAGACGCCTTAAAAAAGCAGGCTGGGATGCTATGATAATCACAGGCAGAGCAGACACTCTCACCTGGATTGAAATTGAAAACGAAAAGGTCACCTTCCACGATGTCCCAGAAAGAGCAGGTCAGCTCACAGGTGAAGCACAGAAGGGGCTCCCCTCCTCAACAGGAAAGCTTGTTATCGGTCCTGCAGGTGAAAACAAGGTTTTGTATTCCTGTGTTTTCTCAGGCGAAAGAACTGCCGGAAGAGGCGGAGTAGGTGCCGTTTTCGGAGACAAAAACATAAAAATAATCACCGCAAAGGGCGATAAGGAGCCTGAAATCCACGATCCCGAAAAGCTTAAGAAAATCAATGAGCAGTGGCGGAAAACCCTTCTCAAGCATCCCATTACGGGTGCACAACTTTCAAAGCTCGGCACGGCAGGACTTGTGGCTCCCATGCAGGCTCACAGAATTCTTGCAACAAAGAACTTCGGTGACGGCAGATTTGAAAGCTTTGAAAAGGTATCGGGTGAGGAGCTTGCAGAAAAGCACCTTATTAAAAACGGCGGTTGCTTTTCATGTCCTATGAAATGCGAAAGAAGAGTACGCTATGAGGGCAAAAATATAAAGGGCCCCGAGCTTGAAACCCTCGGTCTTTTAGGCCCCAATCTTCTCAATGACGATATTGAAAAAATAATCAAGTGGAATTATGAGCTTGATGAATTGGGAATAGACACAATTTCCGCAGCGGGCAGTGTTGCCTTTGCTATGGAATTACAGGAAAAGGGCTTATGGGATTCAGGCCTTCACTTCGGTAAAACCGATAATTTAAGCGAGGTTTTCCACGATATTGCATACAGACGCGGCATCGGCGCAGAGCTTGCCGAGGGCACAAAGAGAATGAGTGAAAAATTCGGGGGCAAGGAATTTGCAATCCATGCAAAGGGCATGGAGCTTGCCGCTTATGAGCCCCGAGGAGCCGTGGGACACGGTCTGGGCTATGCAACCTCAAACCGAGGCGGCTGCCACCTCAATGCAGGCTATCTTGTTGTGCTTGAGGGACTCGGACTTAATATTGATGCCTATACCCCCAAGGGAAAGGCAGGTCTTGCCGTAACCTTCCAGAATGTAATGGAGGCGGCTTCCGCAGCAGGCTTCTGTGTATTCACCTCCTATGCAATTCTCCCCTACTTCCTTGTAGGCAAGCCCACCTCTCTTATGACAAGATTTGTTCAGACGGTATTCAAATATTCAACTCCCGTAATTTATCTTGTTTCAAAAAATCCCAAAATGCTTAAGGCAAATATTTCTCTTGTTCAGTATCCCAGAGTTATGAATGCGGCAGCAGGAACAAAATTCACGGCTGGCGACTTTATTGCATTCGGCAACTTCGGCTATAACACAGAGCGTCTTGCAAACATCATTCTCGGTCTTCCCGTAGGTGAGGAAACCGATACACTTCCCAAGCGTCTCACTGACGAGGAGCAGGTTCCCGGTGACAAGCGCACAAAGGTACCCCTTCACAAGATGAAGAATGTCTACTATGCTATGCGCGGCTGGAAGGACGGAGCCCCCACAATGAAAACACTCAAAAAAGTCGGTGTCCGTATTCCTGACTGTATAAAGGAGGTATATCCTTATGGTAAAGGTTAAAATCTTCGGTGTGCTTCGTTCCACAACAGGACTTTCAGAGCATAACACAAATGCAAAAACAGTAAACGGCATCTTTGAAGAAATTTCCGAAATTATGGAAAAGAGATATTATGAGGACCTCAAAAAACATGCAGAGGACACCTCGGAATATAAAAAATCAAGGAATGCCGCCCTCGAGCCTCATAAGGAGCTTAAGTTCAAGGATGCAATCGTTTATGTTGACGGTGAAAGATGTATGAGAAAGGGCAAAAAGCTTCCCCGTGAGGGTGAAGTGTGGCTTCTTTCCCCCGCAGCAGGCGGATAAACTGATATACAAGCGGGTAACTGCAAAAAAGGTATCTGTTTTCAGATACCTTTTTTTAATTAATTTTCTGTGAATTTTTCACATTGGGTATTGAAAATATCAAAAATATGTAGTATCATACCTATGATTGTTAATTTATTAACAACTTTTGTCAATAAACGGTTTTCCGTAAATTATAAAGGAGAATTATTATGCAGAGATTTACTTTACCCAGAGACATTTATCACGGCAAGGGGGCTCTTGAGGTTCTCAAGACACTTAAGGGCACAAAGGCTATCGTTTGTGTCGGCGGCGGCTCAATGAAGAAGTTCGGCTTCCTTGACAGAGCCATTGCATACCTTGAAGAAGCAGGTATGGAGGTTAAGCTTTTTGAAGGCATCGAGCCCGATCCCTCAGTTACAACTGTTATGAAGGGTGCTGAAGCTATGGCTGAATTCCAGCCCGACTGGATTGTTGCCATCGGCGGCGGCTCACCTATTGATGCTGCAAAGGCTATGTGGATCAAGTATGAATATCCCGAAATCACATTCCCCGAAATGTGCAAGGTTTTCGGCATTCCCGAACTCAGAAGCAAGGCTAAGTTCTGTGCAGTTTCATCAACATCAGGTACTGCAACAGAGGTTACCGCATTCTCTGTTATCACAGACTATGAAAAGGGTATCAAATATCCTCTTGCAGACTTCCAGATTACTCCCGATGTAGCAATCGTTGATCCCGAGCTTGCTGAAACAATGCCCAAGAAGCTTGTTGCACACACAGGTATGGATGCTCTCACACACGCTGTTGAAGCTTATGTTTCCACTGCAAACAGCGATTTCACAGATCCTCTTGCTCTTCACGCAATCAAGCTTATCAAGGATCACCTTGTTGCTTCCTATAACGGCGATATGAATTCCCGTGCTGTTATGCACACCGCACAGTGCCTTGCCGGTGAAGCATTCTCAAATGCACTTCTCGGTATTGTTCACTCAATGGCTCACAAGACAGGTGCCGCTTTTGATGACTTCGGTGCACACATCATCCACGGTGCCGCAAATGCTATGTATCTTCCCAAGGTTATTGCATACAATGCAAAGGAAGAAACAGCCGAGGCTCGATATGCTGAAATTGCAGACCACATCAAGCTCGGCGGCAACACAAATGCAGAAAAGACTGCTGCTCTTATCAAGTTCGTAAGAGACCTCAACGATGCTCTCAACATTCCCCAGTGCATCAAGAACTACGGTGCAGACAGCTATTTCGCAGAACAGGGCTTCGTTCCCGAGGAAGTATTCCTTGAGAGACTTCCCGAAATCGCAAAGAATGCAGTAGGTGACGCTTGCACAGGCTCAAATCCCAGAGCTATCGATCCCGCACAGATGGAAGCTCTCTTCAAGTGCTGCTATTACGATACAGAAGTAAACTTCTAAAAACAGATCCTATCGGAGATTTTATCAGCAAAGGGTATCCGAAAAACTCGGATACCCTTTCAGTATTCAGCACAATTTCGCCCTGTAAAATAAAAAATATTTTATCTCTTTTCATCAAATTAAACTTTTTTCACAAAAGCCCTTGATTTTTTACTCAATATAGTATATACTAACAGAGCACTAAAGAAATATCGCGGGATAGAGCAGTTGGTAGCTCGTCGGGCTCATAACCCGGAGGTCGTTGGTTCAAATCCTTCCCCCGCAACCACTAAATGAACAGTCCGCTGAAAAGCGGACTGTTTCTTTTTTTATCTTCACTTTGCGCCGCTTCAAGCCAGTCAACAACAGGCTGTTTTTGTATATTTTTT
>JAZNRX010000159.1:0-5633 GCA_045590915.1 Acutalibacteraceae bacterium
GCTTATGTACTTTGATTGCAGCACTTCCCAAAAGGGAAGCACTGCATTACACTAATTAAAAATTGAGAATTAAATCATAATATCTCGTTTCGCCCTTAATTGTTATCTTAACACTTACAGTGATAGAATCAGCCGATATTCTGGTAATGGTATAGTTTCTTGATTCTGCATTGTACTGAACCTTGTTGCCGTTGTAGCTCTTCATCCAAATCTGTGCATTTGTTCCGACAAACACCTGGTCGATGGAAAGAATAGCAGAATCACAGCCGTCCTTCATATCTGCCGTAATAGTTTTATCAGAATGATTAACAGAGATGCTGTCGCAGTTTTCGAGGTCTATTTTATCAAACTGCCAAGGGTCAATATTATAATTTACTGTAATAACATACTCTCTCGTTTCGCCGTTAACAGTAATATTCGCCTTCACGGATACACTGTCGTTTTTCACATGGCATATCGCATAACTGCCGTTTTCACTGTCCGCAACCACACGATTTCCCATATAACTTGACATTTTAAGAGTTCCGCCTAAAGAAGCATACTGCTTTTTGTATATAATAAGCTCTTCGGCATTAACTTTAGCGTCTATTGTAATTGTTCTGCTTTCGTGGTCTACCGAAATACTTTCGGCATTGGCGCAGGACAATGAATTAAAGTTAAACTTCGGAAGGTCGGTTGTAAAGTTTGCGACTATATCATATTGCTTTGTTTCACCGTTTACAATTATATTAGCCGAAACAGTAATAGGCGTACCGCCTATAGTATAAATTCTGTAAATACCGGAGTCTTCATATACCACTTTATTACCGTTATAGCTTTTCATTCTTATCTGAGCCCCGGGGTTTGCTTCCTTCTGATGAACATAAAGAATGAGGTTGTCATCGCCTTCTTTTACATCGACTGTAATGGTCTGTGTTTCGTGGTTTACTGAGATATTCTCACCATTTGCCGTTCTGATTGTTGTAAAATCAAACCCGCCGTTTTTCTGAATACCTGAATAATTTGCAACAAGGTCATATTCACGGCTTTCACCGTCTGCTATGACTTTTGCGGTAACGGTTACGGATGTGTCGTTTACGCAGTAAATTCTGTAAATGCCTGAGTCGTCATAGGTAACCTTGTTGCCGTTGTAGCTCTTCATTCTTATCTGAGCACCGGGATTTGCTTCCTTTTGGTGAACATAGAGAACAAGATTGTCATCGCCTTCTTTTACATCGACTGTAATAGTCTGCGATTCGTGGTCAACAACAATGCTTTCACCATTTGCCGTTCTGATACTTTCAAAATTAAAGCTGCCGTCAGGAACTATTCCGCTGTAATTTGCAACAACGAGATAATCCTCAACCACTCCGTCAATAATTACCTTTGCCATAACGGAAATCGGTGTGCTGTCAATAGAATAGATTCTGTAAACTCCGCTTTCGTCGTATGTAACCTTGTTTCCGAGATAGCTTCTCATTCTTATCTGACCGCCCGGAATAACATCTTTTTGATGAACATAAAGCATAAGATTATCGTCGCCTTCTTTTACATCAAGCGTAATGGTTCTTGCTTCATGGTCAACAACAATATTTTCGCCGTTTGCCGTTCTGATGCTTTCAAAGTCGAAACCTGAAGGAGTATCGGGGAGCTCAGGATATTCAGGCTCCGGCTCGTTCGGTTCATCGGGAATATTAGGCTCATAGGAGCTGTCAACATCAAATTTAGCTTTGTACGTAATTTCATCTGTAGCCACAAATGTATAAGACTCGTCAGAAGATACAAGCTTGTCACCGTCGTACCAGCCTGCAAAAATATAACCGGTATCAGGTCTTGCAATAATTGTTACGCTTCCGTCTTCGTTGTTTTTTGAAGAAACAGAACCGACACCTGCAACCGTATCAACATAAACAGGAATTCTCTCAAGCTTTGCTGTATATGTTTTACCTGATTCAGGAACTAAAGTATACGGATTATCCGTTGAAATAATTTCTGTTCCGTCGTGCCAGCCTACAAAACGGAATCCGTCGGGAACAGAAACGGAAAGCGTAACCGTTCCGTCATCATTCTCGGTAACTTCTACACTGCCGCCGTTTTCAGCCTCGTATTTGGGTTCCTCATACGCAACGATATAAAGCTGTCCGTCGTTTTTCTTTTCAACACGGTAGCCCTCGTATTCATATTCAAAATCAGAAGCATCATTCAAAGAAACATCCGTACTTTCTGTAAATTTGAAATCATCATCAAGCTGACCTTCGTCAGGGTAAACGCTGACAGGAATCGGTCCGGAAGATATTGGTCCATCAACAACAATGGGAAATTCCGGGTAAAGCAGGTAAATGTTATTCGGAGTTTCATTCACAAAGTTATCCTTTATAACCGGTGCCCCTGAAATATGCAAAATTCCTTCGTTAAGCACTGCACCGCCTCCCCATGTGGAAGAATTGTTATCTATAACTCCTCCCATGAGCGTAAGTGTGCTGTGGTAGTTAAATATTCCACCGCCGCCCCAAGTCGTTGAATTACCGCAAATTGAGCCGCCGGTGACTATCATTTCAGCATCTTCATAGTTTCCGATTCCTCCGGCTCCAACGCTTGAAATATTGTCATAAATTTTTCCGCCGTTCATTGTAAACAACGCATTTTCGTATACATTGAACACACCGCCGCCATTGTTTGCAGCATAGTTGTTATGAATCCGTCCGCCATTCATGGTAAAGGTGGAATTATTATTCATAACACCACCGGCATCACCTTTTGACGAATTACCGACAATATCTCCGCCATTCATGGTGAAGGTTGCACCATTCATAAGTGTAACACCACCGGCATTTCCTGTGTTTCCCGCAATTGCTCCTCCGTTCAAGGTTAGGGATCCTCCGTTTACAAAAATTGCCGAATTGCTGCCACCGGTAATCACACCTCCAGAAGTATATCGCTCTTTGTTTTCGTCCGTAAATCCACCTACCGGAATCCATAAATTATCCGAAACATCATAATATTGCTTCAAATCCTCGCAAGTGTAAATATTCAAGGCAGCTCCCGCAGGAACATTGATATAATAAGAATTCAAGTCAATAACTCTGCCATTGATACAAAGATTTGTCACACCTTGAGGCACTGTCCATATTGCAGAAAGCGTCACTTCGTTTTCAAGGTAATAGTTCCCTGACATTATGGGCAAATCTGTCATTTCCGACCACTTGTCAAAGGATATATCGTGGTGAGAATGGTTCTCCGCTTGCACCGAAAGCACATAAGTACACGAAACGGAATTACTGCCCTGCGTTGCAGTAAACACATATTCTCCTACATCGGCACTTGTTGTTGCTTCGATAACAAATGTATCCGTGGTAACTCCGGTGTCTGCACCGTCTTTAGTCCATGCGTATGTGATTTCGGACATGCCATCACCGCCGGTCACCTGGGGCTGAAATACAACTTTTTGACCGGCATCCGCAGAAACATTTCCGCCTGCACTTACACGCAAAGTTTCGGTGCTATCAACAACATTGTCAATATCAGTGTCAGTTGAAAGATTTTCGGAAGCAACAAAAATTTCCCATCCGTTACTATTTGTCGATTTGTCATAATCTATATAGGAACCGACAGAATTATAGAGAAGAGCTTTTTCGATTTTATCAAAAGAAAGAGTTCCGCGAGAAATGTAAACGCCGTTAATGGTAGAAGAGCCTTCAACCCACATACCTCCGTAGAAATGTCCCTTGGTTATGGTAAGCGGATTTTCTATTGTTGGAACATTTGCATATGAAATACTGCTTCCTCCTGTATTTGAAGAAGAACGTCTAATTAAAATATCCTTTAGTGTCAATATACCCGTGTCGCAAACGAAAACACCATCAGTACCGGTATAACCCGAATATACAAGACTTCCGCCGTTTATGACAAGTTTACATCCTTTACCAACTACAGCTGCTTTTTCAAGAATTGTCAGACCGTTTGTGCACTGAGCACCACCGTAAATTTCAGTTCCCCCGGTAGTTCCGGAGAGTATAACCTTTGCTCCGCCTGTAAGATAAAAGGCAGCTCTTACTCTGGAATCGTATTCATAATCTGTAACTTTAAATCCGCTGTTCTGATTCGTGTTGATTTTCGCTGTACCTGCACGGTCATTGATGTTTACGGTAATGTCACCGACAAAACGCATACAAGCATTGGCAAGAGTGTATCCTTCAAGCTCAATGGTAAGGTTTTTGTCAACATCGAATGTAGTGCTGACAGAATCATTCGCTGTCATCCAGATGGTATCACCGGTATTTGCCGCTTCTACTGCTTCGGCAAGAGTGCTATAACCGTTTGAGCCGATATAGCAAGTATAATCGGTTGCAGCAAAAGCCGCTTGTGGCAACATAATAATCGCCATCATTGCCGTACATAAAAGGAGTGACATTGTTTTTAAAATAGATTTTTTCATAATGAACACCTCGTTTTTCTATATTCTCCGTTTAATATTCTTTCAATCCATTTTGGATTGTTTTTATACCATTCGATTGTTTGACGCATTCCAACATCAAAATCAGTTTGCGGCTTCCAACCAAGCTCGTTTTGGATTTTGCACGAATTTATTGCATAACGTTTGTCATGTCCGGGTCTGTCTTTAACGTAGGTTATAAGACTTTCCGGCTTTCCGAGAGCCTCTAAAATAATCTTTACAATATCAATGTTTGCCCTTTCGTTATTCCCGCCGATATTGTAAATTTCTCCGACCTTGCCGTACCGAATTATTTTATCTACGGCACTGCAATGGTCTTCTACGTAAAGCCAGTCACGAATATTTTTGCCGTCTCCGTAAACAGGAAGACTTTCATCTCTCTGTGCTTTTTCAATCATAAGCGGAATCAGTTTTTCCGGAAACTGATATGGTCCGTAATTGTTTGAGCATCTTGAAATAGTAACAGGTGTGCCGAAGGTTCTGAAATAGGCAAGACACAAAAGATCTGCCGATGCTTTAGATGCTGAGTACGGACTTGATGTTTTAATACTCCAATTTTCTTCAAACTTCAAATCAGGTCTGTCGAGAGGTAAATCTCCATATACTTCATCGGTAGAAATCTGATGAAACCGCTTTATCCCATATTTGTTTACCGCATCAAGTAATACCTCAGTTCCGATAATGTTTGTCTGCAAAAATATTTCGGGATTTTCGATTGAACGGTCAACATGGCTTTCTGCCGCAAAATTGACGACACAATCAATATTATATGTTTTAAACAAACTGTAAACTGCTTTGCGGTCACAAATATCAATCTGTTCAAAAGCAAATCGTTTTTCACCTTCAAATTCTTTCAGATTGTCATAATTTCCGGCATAGGTGAGCTTATCGGCACAAACGATTTCATCATCGGGATACATTCGCAATATGTAACGTATGTAATTTGTGCCGATAAAACCAGCCCCACCGGTTATAAGATGTCTCAAATTTCATCACCTGCCAATCTTAAAATATATTTTCCGTATTCACTGTTTTTGAGTTCCATACCCAAATTATAAAACTGTTCATCGGTAATAAACTTATGCCTCCATGCAATTTCTTCTATGCAGGATATGTAATAACCTTGACGTTCCTGTATCATACCGATAAAGTCACCCGCCTCCTGAAGAGCACCGGGACTCCCTGTATCAAACCAAGTCAT
>JAZNRX010000160.1:0-7464 GCA_045590915.1 Acutalibacteraceae bacterium
AAAAGCTCTGACGACGAAAGCAGAGAATTCCCCTACCTCACAGCAAAAATATACAAGGACGTATTCCTACCCACCGCAATATATTTCAAGGGTGAAAAAAATATAGATATTTTTCTATGATAAGGACCTAAAAGAAAAAAGATAGAGTATACTGTCTGCTCCGCCACGAAGTAAACAAGTAAACTCTTTCTTTTTTATTTCTTTTTAAGAACCTTATAGCAATGCATAATGTTCAGATCCTCGTCCATATCGAGACCGTGGGAGCCGCTCTCGCCGTCTATTTCGTGACAGCCGTGGTCTGTTGCAAAGCCCATAAGCGTGTTGTGGTCTTTCCAGCTTTCCTTTATCAGCTCATAAAACATACCGAAGGCTCTTGAATTTGTGCGAAGCTCTCCTAAAGCCTCGTGGCTTTCGGGGCCGAATTTATGCATAATACTGTCGTAATTGCCGTTATATACTGCAATAAAATCATACTTATCCTCGGCTATGAGCTGACAGGTCTTTGCATTTACCTCTTCAATAGTGTCGTAGAAGAAATAATCTATTTCTCTTTCAAGATAAATTTTTGACATACTGTCGCCGTCGGTGCAGACGATGGCGGCTTTTTTGCCGCTTCTTAAAATTGCATCAAAAATTGAGTCAATTTTTATAACAGGCTTGGTGTATGACCTGATACCGTGAATTTCAGGCTGAGCTCCTGTATACATAGTGCCGAAGCATACGGGTGTGACAGATGGCATAACCGAAAGAAGCGGCAAGCTGAGCTCTGTTCTTTCATTGACCTCTCTTAAAAACCACGGATATTTCTGAAAAACCCACTGTGCAACGGCATCGGGATTATACATAAAAATTCTGTCCGCCTTTTCACCGCCCAGCGTCCTATCAACATATTCACAAAGCTCCTTATCGGGCAGTGCGGCATTTTCGGGAGCATCAATCCCCAACGAATAGCATAAAGCAGCACAAAGGCTGTCCAAGGAATTTATATTTTTCATTTTTCTTCTCCGTAATTTATTTTATATGCTCAAGCGTCTTATTTACAAGGTCTTCAATATTCACAGTACCCACACCGAAAATGGAGGTGTTGATTTTACTGTTAAGAGGCTTTGTCCAATATCCGTCAATGCAATCAATGCCGTCTTTCATACCGAGAATTGAGCCGACGGTAGCACCGTTGCAGTCGGTATCAAATGCCATACTCACCGCGAGACAGACTGATTTTCCGAAATCCCCCTCACCGTAGAGAAGTGCCGCCGTAACCACCATTGCATTTGAAATCATATGGCACCAGCCGTGACCTGTATGCTCATCCCAAAGGGAATGGACAAAATTGAAAACATCATCAAAGGAAGCACCGTTTTTATAGAGCTCATATACCTTCATAACCGCCTCATACAGTCTTGAGGTATGTGGAATTTGTGAGAGACCTCCCAGAATTATATCCTCAATGCTGTCATTGACGGCGGCAATACTCAGCATTGCTGACACCAGCATCTCACCGTAAATTCCGTTTTTCACATGAGAAAGCCGTGCATCCCTGAAAGCCATTTCAGCGGCTTTTTCGGGCTCACCGGGATTTATATAACCGAAATAGTCTCCTCTTATTCCCGCACCTATCCACTCACGGCACACATTTTTGTAAATAGCCGTTGCGGGAGGCTGAAGACAGTTAAGAAGATTGATATATGCAATTCTCTCTGCTGTGAAATATGAATAGACGGACTGGAAGCGAAGCCACGCCGTGCCAACATTCTCACTTGTAAAATCCCGTCCCCACTCGTCAACTATCATCTGATATAAAACGGTATAATTGGTATCGTCATCCACGGGCATACCGTCAACAGTGTCGGCATATGGCTTGTTTTTCAGAGAAAATTTATAGCGAGAAAACATTTCCTCAGTTATATCCGTGCTTAAAATATAGCGGCAAAGAGGATAATTCCCCGTTTCCTTAAGAAAGGGAATAAGCTCATCGCTTCTGATACCCTCAACAGGCTTTCCCAGAAGACAGCCTGCGGCTCTGCCCGTCCATGCACCGAGAAGCTTTTTTCTCAAGGTACTGCTGTCGGGCATCACCGAAGTATATCTGAAGTCCTTGCGAAGAGCCCTTATGCCTTCAAGGTCACACGGCTCAATATATTTATAATCCTCTCTTATGGCAGAGTCCATAACCAGCTCAAAAATACGGTCGCTCATTTTTGATTTCAATTCGCCGTTTTCCATAGAGGAAACACTCTGAAACAAGGACTTATATTTTTCAATATCAAGACCTTCCTCTATACACTGATTATACTCATCCATAATGTCGTCGGCATATCTGTTGAAGCCGTCAGGCTGAGAAAAATCCGTTTTAAGCTCAGTGTCATAAACCTTAGAAAATATAAAAATCACCTCTCTGATTTTTTTAATTGTAGCATATCAAAAAAAATTTTTCAACAAATACACTCTTTCAAAAAAGAAAAACAGTCGGATGCTTCACTGAGCCCCGACTGTTCTTACTATACTTATTCATTTTCTGCATATTTCTTTGCTTCTTCTTCGGAAATCTCCTTCATAGCTTCACCGCAGCACTTAATTCCGCAGTTTTCGCACTTGCAGTCGATAATAACCTTTACCATAGCACCGCATTTTTCACAGCGTACAATTTTATCCATATTCACACCTCCTCACTGATTAAATCTTTTAAATAAACTTATAAGCTCATCTATAGTATCAAGCTCACCGTTTTCCAAATCGTTTGTCACACAGGTATAAAGATGATTTTCCAATATGTGTGACGAGAGACTCTTAACGGAATTCTTGACAGCAGACAGCTGCACAAGAACATCGTTGCAATATGCATCGTTCTCTATCATTTTAGTTATTCCGTTTATCTGTCCGTTTATTCTGTTGAGTCTGTTGATTATCAGCTTTTTTTCTTCAGCACTTCTTTTGGTTTTTTTATGACAGCAATTATTATCCATAACCACCCCTCCGTTAAAATAATATACCCGGGGGGAGTATATTGTCAACAGGGGGGTATATGCATTATGTCATTTCGGACACAATATACTCTATTTTTACGCCAGCTCTATTTTATAGCAGACAGGAAGCTCACCCTCGGGCAATGGGGAAAGTCGGATGTGAAGTCCGTCCTTGTCTGAGCTGAAGGGCAATTCCTCATCCTGCCCGAGAACAGTAACCTTACTGACAAGATTTCCTCTGAAGCCTGCGGCAAGTGATTTTACGGTTACATTTTTATCGGTCGGCCTTCTCATCTGGAAGGCATATACCGTGCCGTTTTTATAGGTGAAACGGAAATCCTTTTCCGTATATGCAACCTCACCCTCGGAGAACGCACCGTCAGATACCTTTGCCTCGCCCTCCATATAGCGAAGCCAAGGGGAAGCTCCGTAAATGCCCTCACCGTTTATGCCCAGCCACTGTCCCATTTCCCGAAGCACCGTCAATTCTTCGTCGGGAATTGTACCGTCTGATTTAGGGCCGACATTCAGAAGCAGCATACCGTTTTTACTTACAACGTCAATGAGAGTTACTGCAACCTCATAGGTGGTTTTATACTCATTATCCTTTCGGTAGCCCCAAGACTTTTTGCCTATTGCAGTGTCAGTCTGCCACGGAAACGGTGATATACCGCCCAAGGCTCCTCTTTCCACATCCAAGGTTGCCACACCGGGAGCAAAGGCATTGTGCTTATAATTGATAGTTACATCCTCGCCCCATTCTTGTGCACGGTTATAATAGTATGCGGCAAATTTTTTCAGGTATGGCTTGAATGCCTTGTTCTGAATCCACCAATCAAAGAAAATGACCTTGGGCTGATATTTATCGGTCATTTCACATATTCTGCAAAGCCAGTCATCAAGCCATTCCTTAGTCGGCTCCTCACCGTCAACAGACTCGGTTGAAGGTGTCATACCGTCAAGAAGCTCGTCAGAATCAACTGCGGGACCGTAAAAATCCTCAAATTCGGCATCATTTACATCGCTTTCAAATCTTCTGCCGCCGTTCATAAAGAAATAATGCTCTGCACGGTGGTTGGACAGGCAAAAAGCCATATTTTCGTTTTCGACCGCAGCCTTAAG
Source organism: Acutalibacteraceae bacterium (assembly GCA_045590915.1). Lineage (GTDB taxonomy): Bacteria > Bacillota > Clostridia > Oscillospirales > Acutalibacteraceae > RUG806. The sequence continues at coordinate 4,086 of JAZNRX010000160.1, forward strand.
CTCACCGATTACATCTCTTTCAGGGCCCATATTTTTAGCATTCCAACGGTTAAATTCAGTGTCATACATAGCAAAGCCGTCGTGATGCTCTGCGGCAGGCATAACAAATTTTGCTCCCGCATTCTTAAAAAGCTCTGCCCATTCGAGCGCATCGAATTTTTCTGCCTTGAACATGGGAATGAAATCCTTATATCCGAAATTCTTGTGGTCACCGAAATGCTCAAGATGATATTTATACTCGAAGCTGTCCTTGATATACATACTTCTGGGATACCACTCATTGCCCACGGCGGGAACAGAATAAACACCCCAATGGATAAAAATGCCAAGCTTTCCGTTATAATACCAATCGGGAGTTTCGTGGTTCATAAGGCTTTGCCAGTTATCCTTATATTTTCCCTTTTCTATAACCTCGTCTATTTTCTGTAAATATTTTTGTACCTTATCCTTATTCATACCATCACCGCTAAACTGAATTTGTAAAATGATTATATCACAAACAATACCGATTTACAATCTTCCTGTTATCACAAAAAATACGGGAATGCTTCACCTGCAGCTTAAAACAAAAAAACGCGGACACAAAAAATGGTGTCCGCAAATTTTATGAGCATACAGAATAATCCTTTTTGAAGCCGTGTGCACCGAATATCTGCCACTGCCCGACACCAAGTCTTTGCATAATTGCTTTTCTTTCCTCCGGACACAAGCCCGAGTCTGTATCAACAGAGGTCATAAGTATTGGTGCATATTGATTATATTCCGCCTGCTGTGCCGTTAATCCGTGGGTGTTAATATATAAGCAATATGCTTTGAATAATCTATCAGCACAATCTCACCGGGCAGATGTCCGCCTTTACCCTCATATACCTCAAAATGTAATTCCTCGAAATCAAAAAAGCCGATTTGCGTCAGAGGTTCTGTCAGATTTTGAACATCATTCCATAAAGCCCTTATTTTATCGGGACTTTAAAAGAAAAACAGACTTCTTATCGAACACTTTGGTTCAGATTTCGAAGTCTGTTCATATGGGACCTCACCCCTTTTTTGAACCCTATTCTATGCTCTTGTAAACACATAATAATTTGTGTCATATCCACCGTAACGGTAGTCGCCGCTTTTCCATTCGATTATCATATAATCTGTCCCGTCAACCGTTCTGATTTCATACTCACAGGCAGACCAATTCCATTTTCGAAGAAGATAATTTTTCGTCCATACAACTGTATCTTCACCCTCAAAAACAGCATCTGCATAAACACATTTTGCGTTTCCGTCGGGGAAGAAATGCAGCTCCTTAAAGTATAAATCGTCCGATTCTTCACGCTCGCCGGGAAAATCGGCATCATCCCACCCGGCTCCTAAAAACGAATGAGAAATCCATTTGCCGATGGTTCTTTCATCATTTATGAACGGCTTATCAATATCATCTTTCTTTGCAATGCTTTCAGCTGAATATTTGTTACTGTCAGCCTTTTTTAACAACAGATAAACGGGCTTGCCGCCCCGGCTGACCTCTGTTTCTCTGAGGGTTATGAGCATATATGTCCCGTCAGGTTTTTCTTCAATTTCGTATTCATTGTATGTATTACCCAACAGATATGAATTACTGATAAAATATCCTTTCGTCCAGCTATATCCCCAATATTCTTCTCCGTCGGGGAGAAAATACAGATATTTTACATCACCACCGTAAAAGCCTGTATTATCGCAGAAAACATTTTGAAAATAATCCTCTTTGACTGCAAATACGCCTTTAACTTCCCACTTGCCTATAACTTTTTCATCATTAACAAACGGAATATCTTTTTTAGGTTGTACAATTTCGTCACACAATTTTACAACTTTACAGATTATTTCATCGTCTTTAATTTCATATTGAGATATTCTTTGATAATCTGCTGCCTTGATTTCAGTTTCAGCAACAGTACATAAATCAACAGCATTATCATCAGCATTACGTTTGATAATAACCGTATCGTCACTGAAAGCAATATCTAACTTTGTCATCATAAGCTTTGCCTCCTTAAGATTTTTGAGTGCATCAAAAAATTCCTTTTCCTTTTGAGAGAAAATTACATCTATTTCTTTGTTCGATTTCCTCTCGGAAATGATTTCTTTGATTTCCTGCAAGGAGAATCCTGCTTTTTTCAAAGCATTTATTCTATAAAAAGTCAGAATTTGCTCAGAGCTATAATATCTGTAACCTGAAAATTTATCTGTATATTGAGGTTCCAGAAGCTTTTCCCTGTCATAATGTCGCAAAACAGAAATCTTTGTCCCGCACATTTTGGCAAACTCTCCGATTTTCATAAAACATCTCTCCTTAACATAATCTAAGGTACCTTATGCGCATAGTATAAACCTAAAGTCAGGATGAGAGTCAATATATAATCTGAAAAAATTTTTAAAAATTCAAGCACTCGAATTTTCAGATGGTATTATACAACAGTATTATCAAATATTAATTTATATAATCATATGAAGCACTACCGACAAAAGCTTGCTTTTGCCTGTATAGCGAAGCGATTCAATATTTGCTTCAACATTTATTTTTCTCCTATTGGACTCGAACCTGTGACCGATCAGAAATATAAGAACCTGCCTACGGCAGAACCTTGTTATTCGCTACGCTCATAATGTGTCGCTCACTTGCTTGGAGCGCAGCGTGATACTCCCTATTTCTTCCCATTTCGCCCTCCCTTCCTCGTCCACAGGACGCGGTCGGGCTCAATGCAGTTAACAGCCGCATACGGGCGGTTAACTCAAGGTGGCATAGGTTCGAAGCACAAATTAAGACATAAAAAAATGCAGACACTCGAATGAGTATCTGCATTTTTTGGCGCCTCAAACAGGACTCGAACCTGTGACACCGCGGTTAACAGCCGCGTGCTCTACCGACTGAGCTATTAAGGCAAATTCACCGGGGTATTCCCCAATGAAAAAAGTGTCGGCGACGACCTATCTTCCCAGGCGGCTGCCCGCCAAGTATTTTCGGCACGATTGAGCTTAACTACCGTGTTCGGGATGGGAACGGGTGGGACCTCAGTGTTATAGACACCGACTATATGTGCTATTAACACATACATTCATATATATCAAAAGCCGAAGCTTATGATGCGTTGTTTGGTGACCCGTACGGGATTCGAACCCGTGTTGCCGGCGTGAGAGGCCGGAGTCTTAGGCCACTTGACCAACGGGCCAAAAAATGGTACACCTTCAGGGACTCGAACCCTGGACACCCTGATTAAGAGTCAGGTGCTCTACCAACTGAGCTAAAGGTGCGTACAGGCAAATCGTGAAGGAATTACCTTTCTATATAAAAGTGAATGAAACATTCACTCACGACGGAAACGAAAGGAAACGAAAGAAACTCAAG
>JAZNRX010000161.1:0-6470 GCA_045590915.1 Acutalibacteraceae bacterium
ACCTCACAACATTGTGAAACTCGGTTTTTCTTAACTTAATGACATTGCCCCCAATCTTGGGGGCTGTAGGTGTTTCTTGTTATATGCAAATTGCTCACATCGCGAGCAATTTCCTATATAATAAGAAAACAAAAAGGTGCAGAAGCTTCACCGCTTCTGCACCTTTTTATTCAAGCTCTTGTTCTAATTTGTGATATTCTTCCGTATCAAAGAATTCAATTATTGTAATATCAAGACCGTCGCAGATTTTCTTTAATGTGACAATACCGGGGTTTTTACTTTCGCCGTTAAGAATGCTTTTTACTGTTGACTGAGATATTCCCGATAAATAGCTCAATGCATTCGGTGTTATTCCCCGTTCTTTACACAAATCATATATTCTTTTTACAACAAAATTATATATGCTCATATGACACCTCACAGCGTATATAAATAAATGATATATCACTATGAAAACGAATGTTAGTGAAATATAACTAATTAAATTCTTGACACTTGCTGTATTTTGTAATATATTAGTGATATATCACTGATATTAATATTAAAAAATATACAGGAGGCTATTATAATGAACAAAATAATGTGTGAAATGTGCGGTTCAAACGAGCTCATTAAGCAGGACGGAAATTTTGTATGCCAGTTCTGCGGAATGAAGTATTCTCCCGAAGAAGCAAAAAGAATGATGGTTGAGGGTACGGTAAAGATTGATAATTCCGATTTTGTGCAAAAATATCTTGCTAATGCTCGTCGGGCTAAACAAAAAGAGGACTGGAAAGAAACCGAAAAATATTATAATTTGGTTGAGCAAAACGATCCCACTAATATTGAAGCTATTTTTTACAGTTCATTTGCACAAGTAAAATCCGCCTTAATAGAAGCAGAAACTAAAGACAAAAGACAAAGTGTTTTTAATACGTTAATTAAAGGTGTATCTGTAATAGATGATAACTATGATAACTCGAACGAAGAACATCATAAATTATTGTTTGAAATATTAGATGATATTAATGGATTAAAAAACGGCACGATTGTTCCGACTACACATTTACAGGAATATGTAACAAAAAACGGTTATGGTAATATTGTAGACCGTAACCAAGTCATTGAAAATGATTCCTTAGATGTAACTTACAATATGGTAGATCAGGTTGTTAATGCTTTTGATGAATCACTGGCTAATATTATTATTGTGCAATGTAAAGATTTAACAAAAGAAGAAATTCTTAAAACAGCTTATGAAACATTACAAAACGCTTATGCAATGTTTGCTTTTTACTATTTTATGGAGTACACAAAGAAATACACCGACTCACCCGTTGGTTATTTAGGAAAAGCTGTTGCACTCTTAGCATTAAATAATTATGGCTCATCTGCCAAAGAGGTAGCCTTTGCATCAAAATACTCTGTAAAAGAAAGCGACAAGGAAGATGTAAAACGTCTTATCGGAATGACTGCCAGCTCCAACAAAAGAACTCTGTTAGTTAATGCGGCGGCATTCGCTAATTACGAAGCTGTGAAATTCTTGGTCGATGCCGGTTCAGAGGTCAATTTCAAATCGATTGATAATAAAACTGCTTTATGGCATGTTGCTGCTGACAATAAATTCGGAGCAGATCAAAAAAATGCCATAAAATGTGCAAAAATCTTATTGGATGCAGGGGCAGATGCTACTGTAACCAGTACAGCCGGTGTTGCAATCTTCAACAAGAAAACTGATCCCGAAATCGCATCTATGATTCAAGCTAAATTCCCGACAATAGAAAAAGGTAAAAGCAGCGGTTGTTACGTTGCAACAGCTGTTTACGGTTCTTATGATTGTCCTCAGGTATGGACACTCCGCCGTTACCGTGACTATACTCTTGCTGAAACCCGACACGGCAGAGCATTTATTCGTACATATTATGCAATCAGCCCCACACTTGTAAAATGGTTCGGACATACCGAATGGTTCAAGAAAATGTGGCAGAGCAAGCTTGACCGTATGGTTGAAAAATTACAGGCAAATGGTGTAGAATCCACTCCTTACGAAGATAAAAATTGGTAAAAGAAAAAGTGCAGAGGCTTTAGCGCTTCTGCACTTGATTTTTATATTATTGGGTTTTATAGGTGCGCCGACCTACGAATTCTCACACCAGCTCTGCTATGTCGAGGATGAGCTTTTCTGTCTTTTCCCAACCGATACAGGGATCTGTTATGGAGCAGCCGGGGATTTCATCAGGACCGATTTTCTGTGCTCCGTCGATAAGATAGCTTTCAATTATAAAGCCCTTTACCATTCTGCCGATTTCTTCATTATGCCTCATAGAATGAAGAACTTCTTTTGCAATTCGGGGCTGTTCAAGATATTTCTTGCCCGAGTTGGAGTGATTCGTGTCAACTATACAAGCGGGATTTTCCAATCCCGATTTATTATAGAGCTCACATAAGTGTGTGAGATCCTCATAGTGATAGTTGGGAATTGTCTCGCCGTGCTTATTTACATAACCGCGGAGAATTGCATGAGCCAAGGGATTGCCTGAGGTTTCAACATCCCAGCCTCTGTAAATAAATTCGTGGCTGTGGTGAGCCGCAGTTATTGCATTCATCATAACACTAAGGTCGCCTGATGTGGGATTTTTCATGCCGACGGGTACGGTAATTCCGCTTGAAACGAGACGGTGCTCCTGATTTTCAACGCTTCTCGCACCTACCGCAACATAGGACATAAGGTCTGAAAGATAGCGGTAGTTTGCAGGATAAAGCATCTCATCTGCCGTTGAAAGTCCCAACTCTGTCAGAACTCTTGTATGAAGCTGACGGATTGCAAGAATACCCTTGAAGGGATCGGGCTTCTCGTTGGGATCGGGCTGATGAAGCATACCCTTATAGCCGTCCCCTGTTGTTCGGGGCTTATTTGTATATACACGGGGAATGATAATTATTTTATCCTTCACCTCATCCTGAACTCTCTTAAGGCGGGAGCAATATTCAAATACGGCATCCTCTCTGTCTGCGGAGCAGGGGCCTATGATAAGAAGCTTCTTATGGGATTTTCCCGTAAGAACCTCTTCAATTTTTTTATCTGTCTGTGCTTTTATCTGAGCCGCCTTTTCGGAAACAGGAAACAACGCCTTTGCCTCCATAGGAATAGGCAGCTTTTTCTTAAAATCCATTGCCATAATAAAAACCTCAGAAAATCATAATTTAGCAGTCGCAGACTGCCAAATTATGATAGTTTTATTCACACCTACGGTGTGAGTTCTATTGTACTTCGCACAGTGTTATTCGGCTTTGCCGAGTGGTATTTTGCTTTGCAAAGCTTCGGAACCTGCGGTTAGCATTGTAATGTAATTCGCACAAAATTACCAAAATATTAACACAATCATACTTCAGCAATGTGCCGAAGGCACGAGCATTTTAGAGCGAAGCGGAATAAGACGCAAAGCGTCTTCCTTCACATTTTCCGAAGAAAAATATATCACTCCTGAGAAGCAGAAATATCACTATCATAATTTATCGTCCCGATAAATTATGATTTATGCCCATGTTCCGTTTTTGAATATGGTCACGGCTTTTCCGTCTTTGTATCCCGTAATTTCCATATCATCGGAACCAATCATAAAATCAACGTGAATCATACTGTCATTGATACCGAGAGCTCTGCATTCCTCGTTTGTCATTTCAAGGTGTCCGTCGATAGTATCATTATAGCCTGCACCGAGAGCTATATGACAGCTTGCATTTTCATCAAAAAGTGTGTTGTAGAACAAAATGCCTGTATTTGCTATGGGGCTGTCGTGGGGAATGAGCGCCAACTCACCAAGGTATTTCGCACCCTCATCCATAGAGAGCATTTTGTCAAGCAAATCCTTACCTTCCTCAGCATCCCATTCAACGGCTTTTCCGTCCTTGAAGGTGATGTAGAAGTTGTTTATAATCTGTCCTTGATATGAAAGAGGTTTTGTGGAAACAAGCTTACCCTCTGCAAATCCCTTTTTCGGTGAAATAAACACTTCTTCGGTAGGAAGATTGGGGTTAAAGAAATTGCCTGACAAGGTGTTTTCTCCACCGCCACACCAATGACTTTCGGGTATCAGTGATGCCTTGAAATCCGTACCGTTTGAGCTCTTGTAGGTAAGATATTCAAACTTCTTTTCGTTAAGGTAAGCAGTACGTGATTTAAGGTCTGCGTTGTGGTTTTTCCAAGCTTCCTCGGGGTCGTTATCCTTTGTAACGTAAACTGTTTTGAGAATAGCGTCCCACAGCATATTATATGCTTTTGTCTTCGTTTCACCGGGAAAAACCTTTTTTGCCCAGGCATAAGAGGGCACAGCAGCAATACACCATTGGTCCTTATTTTCAAGGGCATCGCTGTATTTTTTGGTAACCTTGTAGCGTGCCATCTGTGACTTCTGCATCTTATCACGGTTTACACCCTTAAGACCGTCCGGGTCTTCACTGTCAATGTAAATTCTGCAAGGAACCTCATCCACCATAAGCTTCAGCTTTTCCTCCTGCCAGGCAGGAACCTCACTCAAGCTTTTAAGAGAGCGGTGACGGTAGTGAAGCTTGGTAATAGCCTGAAAGCCCCACTCAAGGTCAACCCTTGATGCACCCGCCTTGTAGCACTCGCCTACAAGTATTGTTACAAACTCGTGCTGGTCTGCCTCGGCATAGATTTTGACAGGCTGACCCTTTTTTATATTAGCTCCGACTCTTGCAATAAGTCGGGCATATTTTTTCTGCATGGTTTTGTTCAAAATAATCGCCTCCGAATATTTTCATTTTATCACACCGTCTCCTGAAATACAAGACGGACGTATGTAATAACAGGTTGACAAAATTAAATGCTGATGTTAAATTTTATTTATGAAAGCTTTATTTATTCAAAAAATCAAATCCCTTCTGCCTATGCTTTTGGGCATCGTGGCATTGCTTCTTTTTTATATTGCAGTAGGATGTCCTTTCCGATACTTTTTCGGTATATGCTGTCCCGGCTGCGGTATGACGCGAGCAGCTTTTTCAATAATTAAACTTGACTTTGCGGGTGCATTCCACTATCATCCGCTTATATTTATTATGCCCTTGTGTGCAATAGTTTTTCTCATTCGAAAAAGATTACCTAAAAAATTATACAAAGGCTTAATTACAGCTACGGTTATATTGTTTACTGGGATATATGCTTACAGACTTTTAACAGGCAACGAGCACATATATATTGATTTCACCCGTGGCTTTATTTATCAGATGGTGCAATATGTAATAACGTTGTTTTAAAATTTACTACAATAAGCAAAAGCTATTCAGTCCCGTGGACCGAATAGCTTTTTTCTTTGATAAGTCCAAAGAATGTTTTCAGCAATTACTTAGGGGTATAATTAGTTGTTACCCTGCTCGTAAGCCTGAATCATCTTCTTAACCATCTGACCGCCGATAGAACCTGCCTGACGAGATGTGAGGTCACCGTTGTAGCCCTGCTTAAGGTCAACGCCTACTTCCTGAGCTGCCTCCATCTTAACCTTGTTAAGAATCTGCTTTGCGTTTGCTGTCTCTACTGCATTCTTGTTGCTTGAAGCCATTTCATTTCCACTCCTTCACATTCATTTTGCGTTTGCTCTATTATTATGGAATGTCAATTCAAGAATATTTAAAGAAAAATTTGACAAATTATATACCATTATACAATAGTAATATTGTACAAGTTATTCTCTCATATTTTGTAAAAACTATATAATAAATAGAACTTTTTCTCAAAACACATTTTCCTGTTGCCAACACATTTTTGAAGTGATAGTATATAGTGGTATTAAAAGGTCAATTAGTTCCCCATCACATTACAGGAGAATGATTTAATTATGGTAAAAGTTCTTAAATTCGGTGGCAGCTCACTTGCCGATGCCGAGCAGTTCAAAAAAGTTGCCGCCATCATCAAGGCGGAGCCTGAGCGCAGATACGTTGTTGCATCTGCACCCGGCAAACGATTCTCTGACGACATCAAGGTTACCGATATGCTTTACGATTGCTACAAGCTTGTTAAAGCTAACCAGCCTATCGACGATGCATTCAAGCTTATTGAGGACCGTTACAACGGCATTATCAAGGATTTGGGCATCAAGCTCTGGCTCCAGCCTGAATTTGACCGCATCAAGAATGCTATTGTTCACCACGCAGGCCGTGACTACATTGCATCACGCGGTGAGTACCTTAACTCAATCGTCCTCGCAAATTACCTTGGCTATGATTTCATTGATGCCGAGGAAGGTATATTCTTCAAGGATAACGGCACACTTGATACCGAGAAAACAAACGAGGAGCTTACTGCTATTCTTGCAAAGCACGAGCACGCAGTTATCCCCGGCTTCTACGGTGTAATGCCCAACGGCACAATCAAGACCTTCTCACGTGGCGGTAGTGACATCACAGGCTCGATCGTGGCACGTGCTATCAAGGCAGATATTTACGAAAACTGGACAGACGTTTCAGGTATGCTT
>JAZNRX010000162.1:0-7554 GCA_045590915.1 Acutalibacteraceae bacterium
CGAAGAAACCGCGGATATGATATGGGAAAAAGCAAATAAAATGATAAGCGAGGGCGGATTTACCCCCCGTGAACTTATAGAAAAATCGAATGTTTACTGTGTATGTACAACAGACGATCCCGCAGATACTCTTGAATATCACAAGCTATTAAAGGAAGACACCTCCTTCAGATGCAAGGTTCTTCCCGCATTCCGTCCCGACAAGGCACTTGCAATAGAGGCTCCCGCATATATGGATTGGCTTCACGCTCTTGAAAATGTTTCGGGAACAAAGATTTCAAGCTATAAAGAACTTAAAGATGTTCTTCTTCAGAGAATTGAACTTTTCGCTGAAATGGGATGCCGTGCAACAGATCATGCCTTCACCCCCGTTCCCTATGTCAGAATGGATGACAGCGAAATTGAAGCAATCTTTTCAAAAGTCCTTTCAGGTGAAAAAATATCCGCTTATGAAGCAGAAGGCTATAAAACAGAGCTTTTCCGCTTCCTTGCAAAAGAATATTACAAAAAGGGCTGGGGAATGGAAATTCACATCGGTCCTATGAGAAATAACAATACAAGAATGTTCAGAAAGCTTGGTCCCGATGCCGGCTTTGATTCAATAGCCGACTGCGAGGTTGCAAACAATCTTTCCCGCCTTCTTGATTCTCTTGACGAGGAAAATTCACTTCCCAGAACCGTTCTTTTCACACTCAACCCCAAGGATAACTATGTTCTGGGCACAATGCTGGGAAATTTCCAGTCCGCTGAAGCCGCATCAAAAATTCAGTTCGGCACTGCCTGGTGGTTCAACGATAATATTGACGGCATGAGAGAACAGATAAAGGCACTGGGAAATCTCGGCGTGCTCTCAAAGTTCATAGGTATGGTAACGGACTCCCGTTCATTCCTTTCCTATCCAAGACACGAATATTTCAGAAGAATTGTATGTGAATTCATCGGCAATCTCGTTGAAAACGGAGAATATCCCGATGACCTCACTTTCCTTGAAAATGCAGTAAAGGATATAGCCTTCAGAAATGCAAAGGCATACTTTTCTCTCGATTGATTTTTAAGCATACATTCAGTTTTATAGGATTAAATATATATCACAAACATTATTTAGGAGAATTGTGATGAATATACTTCGATTTTTAACCCCTAAAATAGAAGTTGAATATATAAATTATTCAAGCTCCGTACGTCAGGGACTTGAAAAAATGAAATTCCACGGTTATGCGGCAATTCCCGTCATTGACGATGAGGGCTGTTATAAAGGTACTGTCACGGAGGGTGACTTTCTGTGGGCTCTTTACAATGAAAACAAGCCCGACCTTAAAAAGCTGGAAAAGACCGAGCTGAAATCCATAATAAGACGCGATTATCAGCCAATCAAGGCATCCGCATCCATTGATGAAATTCTTTCCCGTGCCTACTATCAGAATTTTGTTCCCGTTGTTGATGACAGAGATGTTTTTATCGGAATAATCAAAAGAAGAGATATAATCAAATACCTTGCATCGAAAAAGGTTGATATTCCCGATTTTCCGGAGCTTGCCGTTCACACATAAAAAGAAGGTCGTTTATTTATGAAAAAGTATTTATATGATGAAATAAAGCTTTGTGCCACCATTGTTTCTGACACTCATATTGACGAAAAGCATCCGACAAAATGGTTTCCCATGGTGCTTCTTATGAGAGCATTGGGAACATCAAAGAAATTTCACTCCGATGTTTTTCTTACAGTCGGCGACACCACATCACGAGGCAGTAAAAAGAACTGGGAAATGACAAGAACCTGCTTTAATAAGGTTTCTGATGCCGCAAAAAGAATTATGCTCACCATAGGTAACCACGATGCATGGAATGACAACGGCTTTGATGAGGCAATAAAGGAGTATTATTCTGCTTACCGTGACATCTGCAAAAGAGAAATCAGCACACCTTATTTTTCAGAGGTCATAAACGGATGTTATTTTATCTGCATCGGAACAGATTCGGAAAGTGACTGTGATGCCGCCATAAGCGACACACAGATGGCTTGGTTCAGAGAAGAAATGCGAAAGGCAGGAGAAACAAATAATCCCATTTTCGTTTTCTGCCATCAGTCCCTCAATCAGCGTCACGGACTTCCGAGAACATGGGACAGACATGAGGATCCCAACCGTCCTCTTGATGACGGCGGAATAGGAAAAAGAAGCGACGAGGTTGCCTCCATTCTTAAATCATATAAGAATGTTTATTATTTCAGCGGTCACTCCCATATGGGACTTTGCGGTGAGAATATGACGGCAAAGGAAGGCTATTCAACCTTTGAAGATGAGGACGGTGTAACGCTCATAAATCTGCCGTCACTTGCCTGCGGAAATCACCACGGTGAAATGCAGGGCTTGGGAATAGGTCTTCAGCTTGAGGTTTATTCCGATAAGGTAGTGCTTCGTCCGATTAATGTGTTAACAGGTAAATTTATAACCTCACTCAATATAAAAAACAAAGCACCGTATTATGAAAACAAAATAGTGTAAGAAAAAATCATACGATTTATCACCCCTACAGTCCCCAATCTTGAGGGCTGTAGGGGTTTTCTTATGAAAAAAGCATATTATTATTGAACGGCTGAAATAAAAGGTGTATAATGTATCCTATAATGTAATCACACGGAGAATAAAAATGAAAATAACAATTATTGACGGTCAGGGCGGTCAGCTCGGGGCACAGCTTGTAAAGGAAATCTATGAGCATTTTACAGAAGCGGACATAACTGCTATCGGAACAAATGCAGCGGCAACCGCCGCTATGCTTAAGGCAGGAGCAAAAAATGCGGCTACAGGTGAAAACCCCGTAATTGTTGCCGCGAGAAAAGCGGATGTCATTATCGGACCTGTGGGCATTGTTATAGCCGATTCGTTGCTGGGTGAAATAACAGAAAAAATGGCTGCGGCAGTGGGAAAATCAAATGCAGTGCGCATTCTTATTCCTACAAACAAATGCGAAAACCTTATTGCCGGTGTACCTAATCTGAACACCTCAGCATTAATCGCCGATACGCTGACAAAGCTGAACAACATTATTAGTCAGAAAAAAGATTATTAAAAAGCTATGACAATAATGACCGAAACAAATAAGCTCCTGTTAAATCATTATAATACTTATCCTCTTTTACAGTTGCAGGATATCTTCAAATTCCTTTATCAGAGTTCATTCGGCTGTGAGCACGCGGTATCCTGTGTGCAAAGCATCACTTCCCGTATAAAAGAGGAATATGAAAATAAACCAGAAAAAAGAAAATCCGTCATTGAAAAGCTTGACGGTGATTATTCCCGTATTCCGCTTTCTTTTATGAATAACGGCTTAAGTCCCGAAACCTTTGCGAAGCTTTTTTTTCTGTCAGCAAAAAAAGAGGATGAGGGTTTAACCCGTTTGAAGCAGAAGCTTGAAGATGCGAAGCTGCTGATAAACAGCGGTGTTTTGCCTTTTTCAGCTGAAGACATTGAAAATGAACTGAAAAGCTGGAAAGAAAAAGGCTTTCCCGCACTTCACCATTCAACTGCCTTCAGAGAAGCCTATATGCCGTCATACCGAGTTATTGCAAATGAATTTATACCCTTTCTGCCGTTATTCTGCGAAATAGATAAAAGACTTGCCGAAGGCTCACTGACGATGGCAATAGAGGGCGGGAGTGCAAGCGGCAAATCCACACTTGGAGCAATTCTCCAAAAGGTATACGGTTGCACTGTTTTTCATACAGATGATTTCTTTTTACGCCCTGAACAAAGAACTCCCCAAAGATTTTCTGAAACAGGAGGGAATATTGACCGTGAGCGTTTTATTGAAGAGGTTCTTATTCCCTTAAAAGAAAATAAAACCGTAAATTACCGCCGCTTTGACTGCTCTACGATGACAATTCAGGATGCTGTTCCCGTAACCCCGGAAAAGCTTGTTGTCATAGAGGGAGCCTATTCAATGCATCCCGAAGCGGAAGTCTTTTACGATTTTTCAGTTTATCTTGATATTACACCCGAATTACAGCGAAAACGTATCCTGAAAAGAAATACACCTGAATTCGCAAACCGCTTTTTCAATGAGTGGATACCCCTTGAAAAAAAATACTTTGAAGCAACAAAAATAAAAGAAAGATGCACACTTACCATCCCCATATGTGAATAAGAGATTTCGCACTTTACATTCTGCACTTTGCATTGTATTTCAAAAAAAATTGCTCAGGTCTCCCTGAGCAATTTTTTTATTTGATAAGACATTCGCCTGTCATTTCCTTGGGCTGCTGAAGTCCCATAACCTTAAGCATTGTGGGGCAGATATCAGCAAGTCTTCCGCCTTCCTTCAGCTCACAGGGATAACCTACTACACAGAAGGGAACGGGATTTGTTGTGTGGGGAGTGAAGGGATTTCCGTCATCGCCTATCATTCTGTCTGCATTACCGTGGTCTGCAGTGATGAAGCATACACCGTCCATATCGAGAGTTGCCTTTACAACATCGCCGACACATTCGTCAACTGCTTCTACAGCCTTAACTGCGGCTTCCCATACACCTGTGTGACCTACCATATCGCAGTTTGCAAAGTTGAGAATAACGGCATCATATTCACCGCTTCTTATCTTTTCGCAAACAGCATCTCTTACGGGATAAGCACTCATTTCGGGCTGTAAATCAAAGGTAGGAACATCGGGAGACTGAATAAGAATTCTGTCTTCACCGTTGAAGGTCTTTTCTTCACCGCCGTTAAAGAAGAAGGTTACGTGAGCATACTTCTGGGTTTCGGCAATACGAAGCTGTGTTTTGCCGCAATCCTGAAGATATTCACCAAAGGTCTTTGTAAGCTCTTCGGGAGGGAATGCTACGGAAACATTCGGCATTGTTTCGTCGTACTGGGTCATACAAACGAAATTAAGGGGGAAGAAGCCGTTTCTTCTTTCGAAGCCGTCAAATGCTTCATCAACGAATGTACGGACGATCTGTCTTGCTCTGTCAGGACGGAAGTTGAAGAATACAACGCTGTCTTCAGCCTTTATTGTGCCTTCCTTGTTTACAACAGTGGGAACGATAAATTCGTCAGTGATTTCCTTGTCATAGGACTTCTGCATCGAGCCTACTGCATCAGCATCCTCAATGCCCTCTCCGTAAACAAATGCGGCATAAGCCTTTTCTACTCTGTCCCATGCAAAGTCTCTGTCCATAGCAAAATATCTGCCTGTAATTGTGGCAATTTCACCCACACCAAGCTCCTTGCACTTTGCTTCAACATCAGCAACAAAGCCTTTACCTGATGTAACGGAAACGTCTCTGCCGTCCATTATACAGTGAACATAAACCTTAGTGAGACCGTAATTCTTTGCCATCTCAAGAAGTCCGAAAAGGTGCTCGATGTGGCTGTGCACACCGCCGTCGGAAAGAAGTCCCATAAGGTGAAGTGCAGTGCCCTTTTCCTTACAGCTTTCCATAGCTGATATAAGAGCGGGAATATTGAAGAAATCTCCGTCCTTAATGGACTTTGAAATTTTAACAAGCTTCTGATAAACAACTCTGCCGGCACCGATATTTGTGTGGCCGACCTCACTGTTTCCCATCTGTCCGTCGGGAAGACCTACATCAAGTCCTGAAGCTCCGATGGTTGTGAAGGGATTTTCAGCGAAGAATTTATCAAGATTGGGAGTTTTTGCAAATTTTATGGCATTGCCTTCGTCACAGTTTCTGATACCGAAGCCGTCCATAATACATAAAACAACAGGTTTTTTCATTATATATACCTCACAGAAAATAAAAGGGACAAAAATGCTGTCCCCTATATTTGATATACACTGTCAGAAACGGAAATAATGTCAGTCTTTACGTGAGTGTGCCTTCCTTCAGCATCCTCTCCGAATTCCGAATTTTCTCCGACTTCCGACCTCCGACCTTTAATTTTACTTTGATGCAGCTTTAACAATAACGGAGAAGTCCTCAGCCTTAAGAGAAGCACCGCCGATAAGGCCGCCGTCAACATTAACCTTTGCAACAAGAGCATCTGCATTCTTGGGATTCATTGATCCGCCGTACTGAATTGTAACAGTTTCAGCTACATCTGCACCGTATGCTTCAGCAATAGCGGCTCTGCAGAAGCCGTTTCCTTCATCAGCCTGATCATCGGTTGCTGTAACGCCTGTGCCGATAGCCCATACGGGTTCATAAGCGATGATAACATTCTTAAGTTGTTCAGCTGTTACATTTGTAAGAGCCATCTTTGTCTGGAACTTAAGGAGAGTTTCTGTATAACCGAGCTCTCTCTGTTCAAGTGTTTCACCAACACATACAATGGGCTTGAGACCTGCTTCAAGAGCAGCAAGTGTACGAAGATTTACAGTCTGGTCTGTTTCACCGAAATACTGTCTTCTTTCGCTGTGTCCGATAACTACATATTCAACGCCAAGCTCAACAAGCATATTTGCGGCAATTTCACCTGTATATGCACCTGATGCCTTAAAATGTACATTTTCAGCACCGATTTTTATGTTTGAGCCCTTTGCAGCCTCAACTGCGGCGGGAATGTCAACAAAAGGAACGCAAAGAACAACTTCACAGTCAGCACCAGCTACGCGGGGCTTCATTTCTTCAATAAGAGCCTTTGCTTCAGCGGGAGTTTTATTCATTTTCCAGTTACCTGCAATAACTGCTTTTCTGAGTTCTTTTTTCATTTTAGTATCCTCCGAAAAATCGGTTTACCGCAAAAAATCGGTAAACCGTTATTTTTAGTCATAATTATTTCTCGTCAATGCAAGCAATTCCGGGAAGAACCTTGCCTTCGAGATATTCAAGTGATGCGCCGCCGCCTGTGGAGATGTGGCTCATCTTTTCTGAGAAGCCGAGCTTCTTAACTGCTGCAGCAGAGTCACCGCCGCCGATGATGGAAATTGAGCCTGATTCAGCAACTGCCTTTGCAACTGCAATGGTACCTGATGCAAATGCTTCCCATTCGGAAACGCCCATAGGTCCGTTCCAGATAACTGTGCCTGCACCCTTGATAGCATCAGCAAAGAGAACCTCTGTCTTGGGGCCGATGTCAAGTCCCATCCAGCCGTCAGGAATTTCATCGGAGCTTACAAGCATATTTTCTGTATCGGGAGCATATTCCTTACCTACACGGTTGTCCTGAGGAATAAGGAACTTAACGCCCTTTTCTTCTGCTTTTGCCATAAGACTCTTTGCAAGCTCAACCTTGTCTTCTTCGCAGATAGATGTACCTACTGAGTGACCGAGAGCACGCATAAATGTATATGCCATACCTCCGCCGATGATAAGTGTGTCACACTTGTCAATAAGGTTTTCAATAACACCGATCTTATCTGAAACCTTTGCACCGCCGAGAATAGCAACGAGAGGTCTCTGGGGATTTTCAAGAGCACCGCCGATGAACTGAATTTCCTTCTGAATAAGATAACCTACTGCAGAGGGAAGGTAATCAGCAACACCTGCTGTTGAGGAGTGAGCTCTGTGAGCGGAGCCGAAAGCATCGTTTACATAGATTTCTGCGAGAGCAGCAAACTTCTTTGAAAGCTCTACATCGTTCTTTGTTTCGCCC
>JAZNRX010000163.1:0-4240 GCA_045590915.1 Acutalibacteraceae bacterium
AAGAGGCAGAGCCTCTTGTCGCACTCCGCAGAGTGCGAAATCTCTTATGCTTCGGGTAGCGCAGGAGGGGAGAAAAACAGTCCGGTGGACTGTTTTTCGTTGGGAACCCTCGCCGGGGGTTCCCAAGTGCGAAGCACAAAAAGATTAAAGTGAGTAATATGATTCCCAAACTTTCCGTGAAGAGGGTTTTGTGCTAATTTAAGTGGGGGTATTTTAAAATGTTTGTGATGTGAAAAAAACACAAGGCTGTTTTTTGCGGTAGCCTTGTGTTTTAGAATGTTATTTTGTTTTGTTTTTAATATTCTGATTAAAACAGAGTTTTGTTAAATACAAATGTTGTTATGCTTCTTGCTGAAAGGGTGTATTCTGTGCATACAAGACTGTCAGCAACCTGCTCACAGTTATGGTCTTTGTCGGTAACATAAATTTCTGTATGAGGGTATTTTTCAAGGAATTTAACGGTTTCTTCAGTATCAGAGTTGTTTACAATTACAAGAACCGTTTTTTCGTCATCAGAAAATGCAACCTTAGCAAGGTTTTCATCAAGTCCCAGCTCATCAAACACCTTAACTCTGGTCATACCGGGCTCAATAAATGATGAGAACTGCTTATATGCATAATATCTGTTATACATTTTAAGCTCTCCGTTTTCACTGTAGAGAAGTCCGTCACCGTTATAAGCAGTCCAGCTCTGCCAGGAAACAGCATTGAGAAGAGTAAGATCTTCAATAATTACATTAGCCATATGAATGCCGCTGTCAATGGTTTTTGAATCAATAGTAAGCGGAAGCTCACACCATTCGCTCATTTCAAAGGCTTTGTCAGGGTACTTATCCTTAAAGGTATTGCCGAAATTGGCCTTTTCACCCTTATTGCCGTCAAGCCAGTATGAATGTCCTGCAAATGTGTCACAATAGCTGTTCAGTGTTTCATTTTCAAAGAATTTAAACAGATAATCATTATACCACCATGAAAGCTGGCCTGTTTCAATGCCTGAAAGCTTATATGAGGTGTTTCTATTCTGCATTTCTTCAGCAAACATAGCAAGAAGAGCAACGGCTTCATCGGGCTCATAGTGGCAGCCCTCCTGACCTACCCATTCACCGCCCCAGCCCCACTGAGGCTCATTTATGGGGGAAATATATGTTACGGGATAGCCTTCATTAACAAACCAATCGGCAATAGTGAGCAGATACTGAACAAATTCATCATAGTTTTCTTCAGGAAGATTTGAAACATTCTCTTCAAGTCCACCACTTGCGTGACCTGATGAGGTCATTGAAAAATGGGGACTGTTACAGAAAAGAATTACCTCTTTTGCGCCGTATTCGATTGCATAATCAAGAAATCTTCTTGCGTTTTTATCTCTTGTGAAGTCATAGACATATTCGCCCTTTGCTTCATCAAACACATAAAAGCTTTCGGTTCTTCTCGATGTGTCCCATATTCTTGTTTCGGGGTTATCTGCCTCGCCGCCGCCAATATTATAGCGGACTACATCAAGGCCGAGACCCTCTTCATCAGAGAAAAGAGCCTTTGCGATATCTCTTGCAAGCTCCTCGTCATCAATTGTCTGTGCCCACCAGCAGGTGCTTGTTCCGAATGAACGGAAGGTCTGATACTCTGTAATATCAACAACATCAAGATACTGATTAGTATCGCAGTTTATTAAGCCTGACAGACTTACAATCAGCCATGCCATAAAATAAGCCACAGTTTTTATAAGCATAAATTCACACACTCCTGATTATATTTATTATATCCTATCACACTTCTGCATTTTATTGCAACACTTTTGTAGTTATAATTGACAATAATTAGCCTGAATGCTATCTTTTAATTGAAAAATAAATGAAAGGGGCGGACCAAATGACAATTTATATATCAGAAAATAAACCGGCTGTTTTGTCCGTTTACGGAAAATAATTACATTCAGATCCGGGATTCGTTCCGGATTTTTTTGTTGCCGGAGAAAATGAGAGGAGAAGCATATTAAATTGAAAAAGAAAAGTAAAACAGTAAATGGCATATCAAATATGCTTTATGCCGTAAAAATTATTCACAAGTGCGCACCGGGACTTCTTTTATCCAGAGTGCTTACACAGACCTCATTCTGGTTTTTCACAGGCTTTATCAAAGAGATTCTTTTTCTTAAGCTTTTATTGGATGTGATAACAAATAAGGGCAGCTTCAGAGAATATGTGTTTCTGGTTCTTATGTTTGTTGCCGCTGAGTTTATATCTACCGGAATTAACTGCTTCAGCGATTATTTTATAGGCAAGCTCAGAAAGGTATTTTATAAGAATCTCAATGACCTGATCTTCAGAAAGGCTGTAACTACAGATATTTCCTGCTTTGAGGATCCCGATTTTTATAACAGCTATAAGCGTGCAACAGAAATAATTACCGAAGAGCACTATGATGAATTTGCTTATTTTCTGTCCAGCTTTTTTGCAGGAGGGCTTACGGGAATATTCCTTATGGCTTATATTATAAGTATTGATGCAAGAATACTTCTTCTGCTTTTACTGTCTGTGCTTGTTGTTATATTTGA
Organism: Acutalibacteraceae bacterium; assembly: GCA_045590915.1. GTDB lineage: Bacteria > Bacillota > Clostridia > Oscillospirales > Acutalibacteraceae > RUG806. The sequence goes on from JAZNRX010000163.1 coordinate 2,555, forward strand.
AATAATCAAGGGCAAGATAACCGTAAAAAAGGACCGTGAAATGACAGAGCATAAGCGCTCAAAGGCATACGTCAAAAGAATACTGTATCTCAAGGATTTTGCAAAGGATTTAAGAACATCGGATATATTTGCAGTGCTTCATGAAAGATATAAAACAGCAGTTGCAAAGAACCGTGAAATCATAAAAGAATACGGTATAAAAATTATGCTGCTTGAAACGCTATCGGGACTTTTCGGAAAAGCAGTTCCGATAGCAGCCACATATTTGTATGCTGCATACAGATTTATAATAAAAAAGAATCTTGCAGTATCCGATTTTTCCGTAATAATGACCGCAATGAGTAATCTCAAGGATGTTTTTAATGATCTCGGAGAGGCATTTTCCCATGTGCGTAAAGAATCTGAATATTTTATGAATCTCAGAGAGTTTCTTGAATACAAAGAAACAGTTATCAACGGACAAGACACGGCAGAAGAATTTCAGAGCATTGAATTTAAGAATGTAAGCTTTACATATAAAGGCAGTGAAAAAAAGAGCATCAATAATCTGAGCCTTAAAATAAACCGCGGAGAAACCGTAGCAATAGTTGGTGCCAACGGAGCAGGCAAGACCACATTTGTAAAGCTGCTTTTAAGATTCTATGACCCTGATTCGGGAGAAATACTTTATAACGGTAAAAATATTAAAAGCTATGATATTAATTCTCTGAGAACGCGTATTGCTACCGTTTTTCAGGATTATAAGGTATTTGCTCTTACGGTTACGGAAAATGTTCTTTGCCGTGAATGGCAAAGAACAAGTGATAATGAATTGGTTGCTGCTTCACTTAAAGCAGCAGGTGTATATGAAAAAATAGAAGCACTTCCCGAAAAACAAAATACCGTTCTTACAAGAGAATTTGATGAAAAGGGAACAGGACTTTCAGGCGGTGAACAGCAAAAAATTGTTACATCAAGAATATTTGCAAGAGATTTTGACCTTGCCGTGCTTGATGAACCCTCTTCTGCTCTTGACCCTGTAGCAGAGTATAATATGTATGAAAGCCTCATAGAGGTAACACGGGATAAAACCGTAATCTATATTTCGCACCGTCTTTCCGGTGCTGCTATGTCCGACAGAATTTATGTGTTTGATAACGGCAGTATTGCAGAGCACGGAAGCCATGCAGAGCTTATGGCGCTTGACGGAATTTACAGTAATATGTTTACTTTGCAGTCTTCATCATATACTGAAAGCATAACAGGAGGTGACGAATAATATGAAAACAGCAACAAGAATTAAAAATGGTGTCAAAACCGTATCGAATATCCTTTATATGCTTAAATTGATGTTCAGAATTTCTCCTATGCTTGTCATTGGTGAAATCGTTGAGCATATTATGAGTGTAATGCCGTCAAAAATAATCTCGGTAATAGGTCTGAAATTTGTTATCGACGAGGTTATGGGAGGCGGTGACCCGAAAAAAATTCTTTTAGGAGTAGCTCTTATGATAGGTGTACTGATTCTCGGCGAGGTTTCAACATCTGTATTTTTCGAGCTGTTTGTTCACCGTGAAAGAGAGAAAATAGATTTAGGTATACAGTCACTTTTTTATAAAAAGGCATCAGAGATCGACCTTAAAAAATATGATGACCCCTCTTATTATGCAGATTTTATACTGTCAGTCGAAAACTCTACCGACAGTA
>JAZNRX010000164.1:0-10357 GCA_045590915.1 Acutalibacteraceae bacterium
TGCAGAATAAGCTCATCCTGAAAAAGCTCCATATACCACTGCAGTGAAAAGCCCTCAAACTTTGCACGGGAAGTTCCCGAATTAAATGAAAATATAACAACAACGAGAATGGGCAGATATAAAAATGCAAGAATAAGCGCATTATACACCTTAAGTAATTTTTTCATATTCTGCCACCTCCCGAGGTCTTTGCATCCTTATCAAAGTGATTCATAAAGAAGGTTGCAACAAGAATAAGCACCATAAGCACCATTGACAGAGCGGCACCGATATTATAGTTTACCACGCCTGAATTTCCGAGGAAATAATCTTCAATAAGGTCACCGATAAGGAAGTCCTTACCGCCGCCTAAAATTCTTGAAATTATAAATGTGCTTATAGAAGGAATAAACACCATTGTGATACCCGAAATTATACCGGGGACACTGAGAGGCAATATAACCCTCTTGAACACATGAAAGCCGTTTGAACCAAGGTCTCTTGCGGCTTCAAGAAGAGAATTGTCAATTTTTGTAAGTGAGGTATAAATGGGCAAAATCATATAGGGCAGAAAATTATAAACCATTCCGAGAACTATTGCACCTCGGTTGTTTATAAGCTGAAAACCGTCAAATTCAGTTCCAAGAAGTCCTGCAATTCCTCTGAGTGCAGAATTTATAAGCCCCTGATTTTCAAGTATTGTCATCCATGAATATGTTCTTACAAGAAAATTCATCCACATAGGAAGCATAATTATAAGTGTGGCATTCCTCTGTATTTTTTCACTTGCTCTTGACATTGAATATGCTATGGGATATGCCAATACAAGACATATCACCGTTGCAATAAAAGCAAGGCGAAGTGATAAAAACATTGTGGAGCGGTATGTATATATCCACTTCAGATTTTCAAATGTAAATCCGCCGTCTGCATTTGTAAAGGCATAATATACAACCAATGCCATGGGAACAAGCACAAAAACCGTCATCCATGAAGCAAAGGGAGATACTGTTGCCTTTTTATTTCCGATTGTTACTGTCTTACTCATCGTCGGAGTCCTCCGCATCAATTCCTGCATTTACATCGGACAATTCATCGAATTCGTCAGAATAACTGGAGAAATCACCGAAGGTACCCGAATATTCGGATTTTTTCATTATATGAATGGCATCAGGCTCAATAAGAAGTCCTATTTCCGAGCCCTCATACTGTATATCCGTTGACTGTATCATCCACAAAAAGCCGCCGATGTCAACAATTATCTCATAATGAACACCCTTGAAGGTAACGGAAGTAACCTTACCTGTAAGCATTCCCTGCTCTACGGGCACAACATCAACATCCTCAGGACGAACAACAACGTCAACAGCCTCATTTTTACCGAAGCCGCCGTCAAGACAATCAAATACATGTCCGGAGAACTCAACAACCTTGTCCTCCTTCATAATGCCGTCAACAATATTGCTTTATCCGATGAAATCGGCAACGAAAGCATTTTTCGGCTCATTATATATATCCGTAGGAGAACCGATCTGCTGAATTTTACCGCTGTCCATAACAACAATGGTATCGGACATCGAAAGAGCCTCTTCCTGATCGTGAGTTACATATATAAAGGTAATTCCGAGGCTCTGCTGGATTTTTTTAAGCTCCACCTGCATATCCTTGCGAAGCTTCAGGTCAAGTGCCCCCAAAGGCTCGTCAAGAAGAAGAACCTTGGGATCAACTGCAAGTGCTCGGGCAATGGCAACTCTCTGCTGCTGACCGCCCGACAGTGAATTTATATTTCTGTTTTCAAAGCCCTTAAGGTTTACGAGAGCCAGCATCTCCGAAACCTTCTTTTCGATTTTGTCCTTGGGCATTTTCTTGAGCTTCAGACCGAATGCAATGTTTTCCGCAACATTGAGATGGGGAAAAAGAGCATAACGCTGAAAAATGGTGTTTACCTCTCTTTTATGAGGGGGAACACCGTTTATTTTCTTGCCATCGAAAATAACATCCCCCGAATCAGGCTCAAGAAATCCTGCGACAATACGAAGTGTTGTTGTCTTGCCGCAACCTGAAGGTCCGAGAAATGTTATAAATTCGCCGTCTCTTATATACAAGTTTATACTTTTTAATATCTGTTCACCGTCAAATGATACGGAAATGTTTTTAAGATCGATAATAACATTGTTTTCCAATTATGCAGCCCCTCTCCGTTAATAACGAATAGATATACTTATGCAAACGATATGCTACGATAAATATATCGCAATATTCACCAAATGTCAACATATTTCTAAAATAATAATTATGTATTATACCCATAAAAAATAATAAAGGAACCGCACTGAGCGGTTCCCAAATTATCTGTTTTTCAATTAACCGAAAATGTCTGTAAGTCTTTCATCAAGTGCACTGCCGATTTCATCAACAAGTGTTGCACCCTCTTTATCAATTTCATTACCTGTATCTTCACCGAAGAGTGAAAGGATGAAGCTGATGATCTTTTCAAAAATCTTGAAAATGATTGAGGACTTAAGCTGATTCATATTTACGGGAACAACAAGACCGTCATCTGTGAGAATGTCACGGGGGCCTTCTTCTGTTGCTGCTGCTGTTGTTTCAACATCTGTTTCTCCTGCAAAAACTGCGATTGAGCAGGTTGTGAAAACAACGAGAACTGCCATAAGAACTGCTAATATCTTTTTCATTGGGTTAGCCTCCAAAAGAATAATTTTACATATGCATTATATAACAACGGGAAAATAAAATCAACCGCTATTTACCAATGACATACTTTTTTGTTATTTTGCACATCGGAGACCGCATTGTTTTGTTCAATATTGATGGATATTCAGCCTCCGCAACTTTTTTATTTTATTTGTTCGGAACATAACTTGACATCATAAATTCTATTACATATAATATTTCTAATAATGCTTTGGGGATGTGTCGGATATGCTCATATTTTCTGCTCCTGAATACAAATACTGCTCACCTGAAGGGCAAAAAGCCTCATTAATATTAAAAAACGAGCTGAAAAACAAATTCGGCCTGACCGATTGTGACAATAAGGATTTCACCTTTATTTTCTCGACCGACGGCAGACTTTCTTCTCACGATGAGTATTCCGTAAGTCTCTCCCCCGACAGTGCCGAATTTTCCGCAAAGGGAATAAGAGGCTTTATTTTTGCGATAGGACATTTTTTGAGAAAATGCGTTCCCGAAAATAACAGCATACACCTTCTTTATGATATTTCGGGCACATATTCACCCGACAAAAAAATAAGAGGACATCAGGTGGGCTACCGTCAGACAAGCAACACCTATGAGGCATGGGATATTGAGGAATATAAAAGATGCTATCTTGATATGATGTTCTTCGGCGTCAACACCTGCGAGCATATTCCCTATGAAAGCGGAAAAAGTGACAGAAGCCCCATTATGAAGCGTGACGAGCAGGAGCTTCTGTGCGAAGCATCAAAAGAAGCGATGGAGCTTGGTCTTGATGTTTCCGTGTGGTATCCCAACTGCGAAAAGGATACAATAACCGCCTGCAAGAACAGGGAAAAGCTCTTTTCCGAAGCTTCGAAAATAGATTATGTATTCCCGCCCGGAGGAGATCCCGGCGACCTTGAGCCCTCCGAGCTTCTCAGAAGATGTGAAGCATTCAGAGAAATCCTCCGGAAATATCATCCCGACGGAGAGCTGTGGCCCTCCGCACAACAGCCTCACCATATGCCCGACTGGGGAACGAAGTTTTTAACACTTATGAACGAAAAGCCTGATTTTATTGACGGTGTCGTAACAGGTCCCAATGCGGCTTTTCCTCTCGACATATTAAGAAGATACCTTCCCGCGAAATACCCCATCCGTCTTTATCCCGATATAACACACAATCTCAGATGCGAATATCCCGTGCATTTCGACCGTGATGACTGGCATTATGCACTTCAGGCGGTAAACGGCAGAGAAAGCATCAATCCCAGACCTCAGGAATATAAAAAAATACATCAGAACACAAGAGGCTATGTTATCGGAAGCGTTTCCTATTCCGAGGGTGTCAACGACGATATAAACAAAGCCGTGTGGAGTGCACTTGATTTTAATCCCGACACACCGCTCAGAGAAATTCTTCAGGACTATGCCCGTCTTTTCTTCACAGGCTGTGATTTTGAAAAAGCGGCAGACGGCATTTTCGGACTTGAAAAGAACTGGGAAGGAGCTCCCGAGGAAAACCCCTGCATTGAAAATACACTAAAGCTTTTCCTTGAGCTCGGAGATGAAACTCCATCACTGAAAACCAACTGGAGATACATTCAGTGTGTTTTCAGAGCAAGATGCGATGCCTTTGTCAGAAGAAAGGTGATCTTTGAAAAATCACTCATTGAAAAAGCAAAGAAAATGGCTGTAAGGGACATAAACAAGGCAAAGGAAATTCTTCTCACTCCCCTGCCCGACAGCATAACAACGCTTCTTCAGGATATTGAAAAAGACGGCAAGGATTTGTTTGAGCTTATCGGAATGCAGCTTGATGTTGAAAGATATTATGCAAAAAATCCCGAAAGAGGAGCTGTTCTTGATACAATAAAGCTTCCCTTAACGGATAAGGATTGGCTTCTTGACAGATATTCATATTCCGCAAATATGCCCGATGAAGAAAGACAGGCGTTTATAAATCACTGCTTCAACAGAAATCTCGTTGAGAAGGATGAATATTATTATTCCGTGGCTCTTGACGGCTTATGTCCCGGAGGTGTCACACAGAAAAAGGGCTTTTATATGAACATTCAGGGAGACCGTCCCGACAAAAATAACGGCACACTCCCCGTTTCCCTTTTCAAGCTTTACGATCATTTCAGCTTCCGTCTCAAAGCAGGGGGACTGAAATATGATACAGACTATTATCTTCTCATAACTCACCGCGACCTCAACAACGAGGACAGCGTGAAGCACACCCTGAGAGTCAACGGTAAGATTATTTATTCGGGACAGCAGTTCGGCGGAACAAGAAATGAAGCCTATGAAAGAGATTTTCTTCCCAAGGGCTTTATTGCCGTTGAGTACAAAATTCCCAAGGAATATATCGTGAACGGATGCATTGACCTTGACATAAGCGAAAAGGTCAACGGCTTTGAAATTGCAGAGCTTCGTATCACAAAAAAAGCCTACAGATAAAGGAGATGCCGATTTGAATAAAAAATTCATAATAAGTGCCGCAGTCACGGCAGCAGGCACCGTAGGTGCAAAGCTTGCCGCCGATAAGGCAAAGGAACACATAGCATCTCCCGACAATAAAAGAAAACTTATGGACAAGGGACATTCACTTGCCATGGGGCTTGTGGGTAAAATAGCCGATTCGGTTTCGGACAAGGGCATTCCGTACATCAACAGATATGATAACAGCGGCTTTTTGGAGGGCAACGGTTATTTTGTTGCAGAGCCTTCAAAGAATGCCCGTTGGAGTGTCGGCTATGACAAGGCATCCGTTGTACCGCCCATTCAGGAAGGCGACTATTATATCGGCGGATATCTGGCATTCCCCCCGAACAAAATGACGGGAATTATGAACGAGCAGATGGTGAGAGCCCTTGCTGTTTCGGACGGAACGGGAAGAGGAATTCACGTTTTTGCGGTCATTGACTGTATAGGAATTTCAGGAACCGACATAAGAAAGATAAGAAACAGGGTTAAAGACCTTATTTCCGAAAAGAATATTCTTTCGGTAAACATCAGTGCAACTCACTGCCATTCGGGAATTGATACCGACGGCTTATGGGGAGAATTGCCCAAGGCATTCAAGAACAATAAAAAAGCGGCAAAAAAAGGCAAAAAAGGCAACTACATTTCAGGTAAAAATGAAATATTTATGGGTTACCTTGAAAGAATGGCAGCAAAAACAATCAGAAATGCAGTAAACAATATGAAAACGGGAAAACTTTCCTATGTAAACATTCCCGTGGGAGACTATGTCAGAGACAAAAGACCGCCTTATGTAACGGACAACAATCTTACAAAACTGATTTTCACTCCCGATGATAATTCCAAGGAAATAAATGTTGTTTTTATGGCGGCTCATCCCGTATGCTACGGTGACAAGCACAAGGAAGCGGCAAGAGATTTTCCGGGTTATATATGCGACGAGCTGGAAAGGCTCGGCGTTGAGGCTATGTTTATTCAGGGAGCACAGGCGGCGGTTGCAACAAACCGCGGGCCTCACATCCCCGAAGGGCTTGGCACCGACGAGGGTATAAAGGCATACGGTGAAGCTATTGCAAGGCTTGTTTTCAACGAAGAAGCATCCCCCCGTATTGAACTTCCACCTCTTATAAATGTCAGCATAACAGAGCTTTTCCTCCCTGCAGACAATAAGGTTATGGAGCTTATTGCAAAGCTTCGTCTTGTCAATAATTCTCTTGTAAAAATCACCATGGCGGATGACGGCAACAAGGACGACAAATCCTATGACCTTTCCCTTGTTACAGAGGTGGGCTTTGCCGTTCTCGGAAACAAGCTTACACTTGCCATGGTTCCCGGAGAGCTGATGCCCGAGCTTGCAGTGGGCGGCTGTGCAGAGGATTGGGAGTGCTATAGAGGAGAAAAATGGACACTCCCCTCAATAAAGGAAATTATGGGTACAGACCTTGCAGTTATCGGACTTTGCAACGACTTTATCGGTTATATTGTTCCTGATAACGATTTCGGAAGCATTTTTGCACCGCTTCATTATGAGGAATCGGTTTCAGCGGGAAGAAAAACCGCATCCGAAATAATAAATGCCTTTATAAGACTTAAAAGGAATGCAGAAAAAATCACAATAACAAAAAATCAGACACTCAACGAATAATTTGTTTTTAGAAGGATATAACTTAAAATTATGGAAACAAAAAGACCTGTTACAGCAATAATAGTAGGTGCGGGACACCGCTCAATAACCTACGGTGACTATTCATTCAAGCATCCAGAGGATCTTAAAATTGTAGGAATTGCAGATCCCAATGAGGTAAGAAGAAAAATGACTGCAGAAAGATACGGCTTTTCCGAGGAATTCTGCTTCACCTCAGCTGAGGAGCTTGCAAAGGTGCCCCGTTTTGCAGATGTTATTATAAACGGCACCATGGACCATCAGCATTTTGAAACTGCGGTTCCTCTTCTCGAAAAAGGCTATGATATGCTTCTTGAAAAGCCTTTTTCCGTAAACATGGAGGAAATGCAGAAGCTTCTCGCGGTAATAAGAAAGCACGGCAATAAGGTTATGATCTGCCACGTGCTTCGCTATTCCACATTCTACCGTGCCATCAAGGAGCGTATTCTTGCAGGGGATCTGGGTGACATCATAAACATTCAGATGTCCGAGCATGTAAGCTATCACCATCTTTCCACCTCGTATATAAGAGGAAAATGGGCAAATTCGGATATTTGCAAAACCAGTATGCTTCTTGCAAAAAGCTGTCACGATATAGATATTATGATGTGGCTTATGAATGAAACTCAGCCTGAAACAGTGTCATCCCACGGCAGTATTTTCCAGTTCAGACCCGAAAATGCCCCCGAGGGTGCAGGCACACGCTGTCTTGTTGACTGTCCTCACGTTGACACCTGCCGTTACTCCGCAAAGACTATGTATCTCGGTCATCCTGACCGTTGGGAATGCTATGTCTGGGCAGGGCTTGAAGCAATCAAGGATCCCACTATTGATATAAAGGAAAAATCACTGAAGGAAGACAACCCCTACGGAAGATGCATTTATAAATGTGACAACAATGTGGTTGACCATCAGTCCGTGCTTGTCAACTTCAAAAACGGAGCAACAGGTACGCACAATATGATAGGCGGCACAGCAAAGAGTGTCAGGAAAATCCATATTATAGGCACAAAGGCTGAGCTTTACGGTAATTTTGAAGACAATAATTTTGTTGTGGAAAAAATTGTAACAGAGGCTCCCGACGGCTATGAGCGTACCTTCTATGATACAAATACCATGGGCGGAGAAGGACACGGAGGCGGAGATCCTGCTCTCACTGAGGATTTCATCAATTTTATCCGCACAGGCGAGCAATCAATCTCCTGTACATCAATTTACAACTCCGTTGCGGGCCATCTCACCGTGTTCCTTGCAGACAAATCCATGGAGGAGGGCGGAAAGCCCTTCAACTGCGATTTCAGTAAATATTGATTTCAGGTAACAAAAACAGTAAATCTCCATAATATGTATTGAAGTTTTCGGATTTCAATCATATTACGGAGGTTTTTTTATGGCTGACAAAACCGTTCCTTTTACGGAAAACATTTCAGACAGATGTATCAATGAAGCAATATGCATTGATACCGCCCGCGTTTATGACTCCTGTGCAGATAAGGATTGCCTTGCAGATTTAAGGGTATATTTCACCGACACCGCAGAAAACATCGTAGACTCCGCGGTTAATGTCAGATGCAAGGGAGTTGAGGTAATCAATGTATTTACCGATGTTGATACTGTTCCCTTTAACAGAGGCTATTATTCTGTTGACATCACATTCTTCTTCCTTGTAACGCTGGATGTATTTATTGCAAGCTCATCACAGCCCGTAACAGTTCAGGGCTTATCCGTTTTCTCTAAAAAATGTATACTTTACGGTGCAGAAGGCAGTGTCAAGGTATTTTCCTCTGAATACGGCTCTGACAATGAATGCAACACCTCTGCGGTTTCAACTAATCCCAGAGCAAAAATTCAAGTGGCAACACCTCTTTGCCTTGATGCAAGACTGTGCCGCCCCTGTGACTGCTGTAATAACATTACGGATGCCGCATCTTCAATTCCGAGAAATGTCGCAAGGTGCTTCCCCGGCTCCTTCGGTCCCCAGAGCAATCAGAGAGCTGTGAGAGTTACCATAGGACTTTTCTCCATAATTCAGCTTGAAAGAGATGTGCAGATGCTTATTCCCGCATATGATTTCTGTATGCCCACAAAGGAATGTTCCTGCGATACGGAGGATCCCTGCGATTCCTTCAGAAAAATCCGCTTCCCCGTTTCAGAATTTTTCCCGCCCGACACACCCGACTGCGATAATCAGGCAGAAGGCTTCAATCCCCCCTGCTGCTGCGGAAGATAAATCATAAATTAACGGCGTGAACCGTTAATTTATGATAGTGATATTTCTGCTTCGCAGAAGTGATATTAATTCATTCGGAATGAGTGATATTCTTTGCTTCGCAAAGAGTGATATATTTTCCTTCGGAAAATGTGCAGGAAGACACTTTGTGTCTTGTATCGCTTCGCTCTATAAACGCTCGTGCCTTCGGTACATTGCTGAGATTTGATTGTATTTGTACTTTCGAAATTCTGTGCGAACCACATTACAATACTAACCGCAAATTCCGACATTATGCATTCTGCATTTTGCACTTTGCATTTGCAATTCACTGCATTGTGCCGTTAAATTATGATTTGCATTTTTATTTCGGGTGTAGTACAATATAGAAGAGAAATGTAAAGGATGTGATATTTTGTCTGATTTACAAGGCTATACCTGTCCGTCCTGCGGCGGTAAGGTTGAGTTTGACACCAAATTACAGAAGCTCAGATGCCCCTTCTGTGACACCGTTTATGAAACCGATGCCTTTAAGGAATTTGATGAAGCTCTGAATGAGGAAAGCGTTAAAAATGACAGCTTCAACTGGGACAATACCGAAAAGGCTCAGTTCACCGAAAATGAAATCAGCGGTCTGAGAAGCTATATGTGCCATACCTGCAGCGGCGAAATCGTTACAGATGCAACAACTGCCGCAACCTCATGTCCCTATTGCGGAAATCCCGTAGTTATGACAGAGCAGTTCAAGGGACTTCTGAAACCTGATTTTGTAATTCCCTTCAAGCTTGACAAAAAACAGGCTATTGAGGCTTACAAAAAGCATATTTCAGGCAAAAAGCTTCTTCCCTCTGTTTTCAAGGATAAGAACCACATAGATGAAATAAAAGGAATTTATGTTCCCTTCTGGCTTTACGATGCAACGGTTTCGGGCTCCGCACAGTATAAAGCCACCACTGTACGCCATTGGAGTGACAGCAATTATAACTACACCGAAACCCGCCACTATTCCGTTTTCAGAAGCGGAAATATGGCATTTGCAAAAATCCCCGTTGACGGCTCAAAGAAAATGGCGGATGAGCTTATGGAATCCATTGAGCCCTTCAATTTTTCCGAAGCGATTGATTTCTCCACCGCATATCTGTCAGGCTTTTTTGCAGACAAATATGATGTCAGTGCAGAAGAAAGCATTATCCGTGCCAATGAAAGAATAAAACAGAGCACCGTCGATGCACTTCGTTCAACTGTTTCAGGCTATTCTTCCGTTGTTCCCACAGGCAGTAATGTAAATATGACCAGCGGAAGCAATAAATATGCTCTTT
>JAZNRX010000165.1:0-13285 GCA_045590915.1 Acutalibacteraceae bacterium
GCTGTATCCGGTATTGCAATGGGCGCAAGTTGGATGTTCCTTTATGAAGCTTATGCACAAATCGGTGTAAGCATAGCATCACTTTTGTACTATTGCGGTCCGGTTATAGTAATGGCTTTGTCCCCGCTGTTATTTAAAGAAAAAATTACTGCAAACAAAGTTATCGGCTTTCTTGCAGTAATTGTCGGTATAGTGCTTATAAATACAAATTCTTTCAATTGTAAAGGTGATGCGTTCGGTATCATCTGCGGACTGCTTTCTGCTGTTATGTATGCGTATATGGTCATCTGCAATAAAAAAGCAAGGGACATTGTCGGTCTTGAAAACTCAACACTACAGCTTACAATAGCGTTTCTGACTGTTGCTCTATTTGTTGGTTTAAAACAAGGATATGCTATGGAAATCTCAGCTTCAGGAATATTTCCGATATTAACGCTTGGTTTACTTAACACAGGCATAGGCTGTTACTTATATTTTTCCTCAATAGGCAAACTGAAAGTGCAGACTGTTGCCATATGCGGATATTTAGAACCTTTGTCAGCGGTAATCTTTTCAGTTATATTTTTAAAAGAAATTATGTTACCTTTACAGGTTTTAGGTGCCGTGTTCGTTATCGGCGGAGCAATGTTTGCTGAACTGTCAAAAAAACACAGCATATCACGGTGATTCATACCAAGTAGCTAAATCATCACTGAAAGCAACCGCAAGAGAAGCACCAAAAAGATAGTCATCCTCGTTATCTCCGTGGTAAAACATAGCGTATTTATGCGGTGAAATACTGCTTGCATCAATAACAAAACCTGCAGTAATTCTATCCTTTGCCCAAGGTTTATTCTGTTGATTCAGATAAAGAGTTGTGATATTTTCAAAACTTTTGAAATCCTTCGTTGACATAATATTTATGCCGTTGTCAGGAGAATTAAAGATCAGATATTCACCGTTTTCTTTTATAACACAAACGTTTTCGCCGCATTCGGTGAAACCTTGAAATTCCCAATTAATCAAATCGTTTGACGTGCTGAAAGATACGCCGTTTTGCTTGAAAAAGCAGATGAATTTATTGCTGTCATCAAGGATATAAGGGTCAATCATTCTGCCCATATCACATTCGGAAATATCACCCTTGACTTTCAGCAAAACGGGTTTTTCCCAATTCTGCAAATCTTTGCTTTTCATCGTGAATATTCTTGAGCTTTCATTACCGTAAATCTGACCGTCTTTTCTCGGATAGGTTTGCAGACAAAGATAATATTCACCGTTACACATGATAACATTGCCGGGCGATGAATAATTTTTAAGATTGTCTTTTTCGGTAAGAATTTCAGGCTTGCTCCAATTTATAAAATCCGTGCTTTTGCTAACGGCAACACAAAAATACTGTCTATCCTCTGCGTTTTCAACCAATGTAAAAAACAAATATATCACACCGTTTTCTATGTAAGCAGCAGGGTCACGGTATGAATATTTTTTGTTTTGTTCAAATATCAGCACAAGAGTTCACCTCAATAGGTTGAATAGTTTCATTTGGTTTTTATTACTTGTGATTAAATATTATAACAAATTAATCAGTACCAAACAAGCCACGAATAAAAAGTAACGTCCAGTTATTGATAAAACAATTTTTGTAATATATACTTGATGCACTCACCCACACGCTTCTTTTATGCATTCTCTCATCACCCTCGAAATATATGACTTTGATACAGGGTCACCATTCCTTTGAGCGATTACAAATTTAGCATTGGAGTTAGAATTACGAATTGTAACAAGAACCGAATATACTTCCGGTGTTATTGGAATAATTTTTGTTCTATTTTTACTCAATGGTTTGAATTTAATTGAATAATCTGTTTTACCATCCTCCGAAAGATTGATTTCGGAGGATGTTTTATTTACTGTTATTGTACCGTTCTCAAAGTCAATATCCTTCCAAGTCAATGCAAGTGCTTCGCCGATTTTCATATCGGTTAGCAACAGAAGCTTAACTGCGTTACCGTACATATATTTCGGTCTGTTTGTTTCAGGGTTAATGCTGTCTGCAACAGCGAAAATCCTTTTGAGTTCTTCAAGCGTGTACCCCTTTTTCTCTTTCCTTTCCTTTTGCGATTCCGGACATTTAACCTTATTCATTATATTGAATTCCGGTCCGTTGGGTTTAGAGTAATAGGTATACATCTTTTTCAGGAGAACATAACAGTCCTTCAGCACAGTTTCGCAATAATTTTCCGATATTGAATCAAGGAAAAGCTCAACCCTCTTTTTACTGAGAGTTTTCATCTTCTCCTCACCTAACACAGGTTTAATTTTGGAATTATATAAGCTGACCAGTTTGATATAATTTGTGTTTTTAGCTTCATCTTTCAAAACATCAATATAGACTTTTTCAAAGAAATCATTCAGGGTGTATGCAGGATAATATTCGTCGTTCGGATAATCCTGCTGAAACTTGATAACGGATTTCAGATTTGGATGTGTACGGGTAATACGCTTTTTCTCATAACATTCATTGTAATACCACACCTCACATTTGTATTGACCGTCCTTCTGCTGATACACCGTACTACTGTAGACTTGTATTATCATTACGCTGCCTCCTTTGGATTTCAAAGATAGTATGTAAGATTAAAAACTCAAAAAGTTTTTCTGAATAACGAAAAAGAGAAGTCCGCTGTATGAAGACTTCTAAAAAAGCTTGTACATAAGTGTATATAACTCCGTTTAAGAAATATCCTCATAAAAATGAATATTTTTCTTTTCTCGGTTTATTAAAGTTTCTTCTTCATTAACATTAGAATACTCCACAATAGTGTATTTCTTTTTTAGTTCAAGAATATTTTTAAATATAAAATTCATCACTTCTTGTTGAACTTTATATTTATCATCATAATAATCTTTACATTGAGTATTAACGTCAGGCACTAATCTTTTGGTCGCATGATGCCAAACAAGAAATCTGCGTCTCAAAAATCTAATTGCTGCATCATACAAAGACAAGGCATTACAGTACAACGGAGACCAAATATCTCCATTTAAGCAAATGGTTTTGCAAACAGCAGCAATCCATATCGCCGCCACCTCTTCTTCTGACTGTGCATACATAAGCATTTTTGCGGTTGTTTTCACACCTTTAGGAGTAGTTTCTGGAAAACACATCATCAAATCAAAGGGGATGGTTTTAAAACTTTCTTTTTCGTGCTTGAGAGTTTCGTTATCTAACCAATCAATTTCATAAATAGGTTCTCCAGTATATCTGCTGATGACAGGTATACGCTCTGGTGTGATTGGTTTTGAAATTCCCCTCAAATAAGGTGAATCAATTGCTTTCCACATACGGTAAACATCTTCCCATTCAGTTTTTTTATAAATCATTACAACCTCCGAATTATAAATATTTTAAATTTCATATTTTTCTGTTTTTCATCTGATAAAAATCCTACCGTGTTACTTATACAATCAATAGAATCAGCCTCCATACGATCAAATTCACATAGAGTATGTAAGATTCAAAACTGAAAAAGTTTTTCTGAATAACAAAAGTCGTGTTTTGGGGAAGTATTCTCACACAAATTGAAAAATTTTTTAAAAATTTCTGAAAAAATATAATAAATGCCTGATAAACACTAACTGAACAAAGAAAAAGCTATGTAGAGTTCATTTACCCTACATAGCTTTTAAGCTTTTATTGGTTATTTAATTACGAATGAAAATACGAGTGTAAATAGCTTTTTGAAAAACTCAAAGATATTTGTGAGTATTGCTTCAATGTCGATTTCATCGGCAGGCTGTTCGGGAGCTGTGTTTGAGTCGGTTGTACCCTCCTGTGAATCATCAACATCGGGAGTGATACCCGGAGTCATACCTGCAGACTGGTCGATGAGCATTACATATTCGATATAATCTGAATTTGTTGCAAGCTCTGCAACAGTTTTGCTCTGGTCAACATCATTGAGTTTCAAACCGGCACCGCTAAGCAAGTCAACATCAACTTCATCAATCGCACCGTCGTGGTTACAGTCGGCTGCAGTCCATATAGCTTCGCCCACATCATCCTTGCTAAGCATACCCTTGGCGATAAGATTAACAAGGAATGCATCTTCGCCGTCGTACCAGCCGTCGCCGTTGACATCACCGAAGATAATGACTGTGTATCCATCCATAACTGTTTCACCGTTTGTCAAGAGTGCAGTTGTACCTGTACCGAAGCCATTTGGTGCTTGCGTATATTCCCAATGATATCCTTCAAGTTCGATGTTGGTATAGTCTCCAATTGAATCTACGCCTGCATTTAAACCGTAAATCAAGCCGGATATATCATCAAGAACTGCTGTTCCCTTTGCAGTAGTAGGAATAATTGAGCAATGAATATCTGCATTTAGTAAAACATCGTTATTGCTTCCAAAGTCAATCTGATTGAAGCGATATCTTGAACTATCATAATAGACATCCGTCAAGTTCGAACATCCATTAAAGGCATTTTCACCTATTGACGCAACACCTGAATGAATAGAAACTGCCGACAAATTAGATTGATTAAGAAATGCTTCTTCAGAAAGAGAAACAACATCGATATTACCAATTGATTGTGGAATAACAATTGATGTTTCATCGCCTACATATCCGATTATCTGTACTTGAGAATCATCATTTATTAACTGACAATCAAAATCAGTAAGTCCTGCACCCTTAAACGGTTCAACAAGAATATCATAACTGCAAGAATAACCGAGAGAAGTTGTTACCGTAACAGTAGCCTCACCGATAGAATTACAAACAATATTACCGTTGTTATCAACAGTCAGAACACTTTCATCATCACTTTCCCAACTGAAAATATCTGTAGCGTCAGCAGGAGTACAAACAAATTCAAGTTGCTCGTTTGCCGATTTGAGCAAAGTTAAATCAGAATCCATTGTGCTGATACCGGTTGCAGGAGAATAAACAAACTCATTGTTGCTGTAGTCGCTATCTCTTGTGATTTTGTCTTCGTCAATTATAATTCTCATACCGTCTACAAGGTATTCTTTAGAGAAGACATAATCAACTTTGCTATTCGCGTCAATGTTTACTACACAAAGGTCACTTATTTCGCCTGATGAATTGTAAAGACTGACATAAGTTCTCATCGCCTTGCCGTCGCTGTTGTTTTCAATTGTACAAACAACCGAATCTTCGCTTATTGTAAAGTTGGAAGAATCAATTGCAATGTCAGGCGTACCATAAGCAACAATATAGTCATCCGTTTCTCCGTTGGACATCAGTTCAAGAGGATTGAGGTTATACACAATTTCCATTCCGTCATAAACGTTATCACCATCGGTATCAGGGCTGAGCGGATTTGTACCGTTTGCATATTCCTGAAGGTTGGTTAAACCATCTTCATCGTTATCCACATTTGTAACGTCTTCAATCACAAGTAACAAATCATATTGATTCAACCAGAAATCAGGCAATCCATCGCTGTTGCTATCAATTATTGCACCTACACAGGAGACTGATTCACTCAACTCTGATTTACCGCCGTCATTACCTACAGCCTGAACAGCAAAGTAATATGTTGTTTCGCTATCTTCAAGCGATATTGTTGCTTGAGTCGAATCGGCAACATAAATATTCATCTCTTCACAGTTTTCAGCAGTTATCGTCTCTGTGCCGTAATAAATATTGTAGTGCAATATATTTTCGTTAGTATCACTAAATGTCAGTTCAACTTCATTATCGTAAAGCACGTTTTCAGTTGATACTTCAA
Source organism: Acutalibacteraceae bacterium (assembly GCA_045590915.1). Taxonomy (GTDB): domain Bacteria; phylum Bacillota; class Clostridia; order Oscillospirales; family Acutalibacteraceae; genus RUG806. Next base: position 5,747 of record JAZNRX010000165.1, read on the forward strand.
CATCAGTTGGAGTAGAATAAACTGATTCAGCTGATGACTTTGCCATAAGACAGTATGTACCATCTCCAACATAACTGCAGCCTGCAGTCGGTTCGCCGTGTTCAGCTGTACCTATGCTTGTTTCAAGTGCAGTCCACTCACCATCGGTTTTGTAAAACCATTTCATCGATGAATAATCAATAGGAAGATTAAACTGAACTGAAGTTGAAAAGCCACCATAAATGTTATCCGGCTGTTCTGCAAAAACTGTGTATTCACCCAAAAGCGATGTATATTCGCCGTTTGAAATTACATCTGAATTGCAAGCATAAGCTACTGCATATTCGCTGTCTGTATCTCCGTAAAGACTTAATACATTTTGTTCATTATTAAAATTCAACCCGGTTTTTACTTGCTCTGTACTTAAAGTGTAATCATTGCTGTAAGAGATACCATCTATTTCCGCAGTTGCAGTAATGATAAATACTTTTTCATCTTTGGCCTCTAAATCAAAAGAATATCCATTATCTTCATTGAGTGAAACACTATTCAAAACATTATTCATTATGTCTTTTACAGCGATATTCACCTCGCTCTTAGCTGTTATATGCCACGCTGAATCAACATAATTGAAATCGCAAAGTCCATCATACCACTGCGACTGGGTTTCTGTTATCGTGCTGTTAAGTTCGATAGAGTTAGTTTGTACTTTATAATCGTATGTAAAACTTACATTGTCGCCACCGGCATAGCTGTAACTTGCCGTCTGTGTCTGTGGTGCATATGTATAATCTACGCCGTATGTCGACCCCGCCATTTTTTCCAACTCATAAGCAAGCTTTTCCTCACAAGATGCTTGCGTATAAAAATAATGTATTGTACAATTATAAGGATCGCCAGCATTAACGCCATTATACATTTGAGCAGTAGACATTTCTATACTGTTATAATGAATTTCCATCAAACCAAATTCGAAATTCGAAGCATAAGCAGGTCTTGGAATCGCAGCATCACTCCTATGATTCATCCAATATGCCGCATACTGCTCATCATCCTTATCAATTATTTTATAACCATCATCGCCTTCTTTATCTTTATCATAAACATAATAAAGACTATATTCCTTATCTTTAGGTATAGTCCACAAGCCATTAGTTGTTCCAAATGCACCGATAGCCGATGCATATTCATCTAAAAAACCAAACAGATAATGGCCAGACTCATGACATAAGGCTTCGGGACAAGTAGAATTATTTATTGGACACCAAATAATTCTATCGCTACGACCATAACCACCATTAATCAAATCACGAGAACCAGACTGTTTAAAAATACTAATATCTGTTTCATCCAAATCAAGCCCAGCCCAAGCACCTGTTGAAACATTCATAACCATGCATATATCTACATCGTTTGCTTTAGCAATATCCGAAACCATTTTTTCTGTAAAAAAACGATAATGGGTGGGCACAACAAACAATTCAAAATCATTAACGATAACATGTCCGTTTGTTGCTTGAGCAAACAGTTCAGAATATTTTCTCAATGCAGTTTCACATGCAGAAACAGACAGGCCATCAATCATTACCTTTAAGGGTGGCACATACCATCTTGGTTCATCAACTTTCAGAGCACCTGCACCATTGATGATATTCCCCAAGTTTTCTCCTACCCATTCTCCATTATCCAAAACTTTTTCCGAACACAATTCTAAACCATTATTTAACTTTAAATGAGCTGATACGGTGGCTTTTTTTCTTAAGTAACTTTCATTATATTTTTTAGAAATATAACTGTCTTCAGTAAAATAAGCTATGCCATTTTCGCTTTCAGTTATTGCAACCGGTTCTTCACCTATATAAACCGTAACTTCCGCACCATCAATATCTTTGTCACCGGTCGTGTCTTTTACTTCAATATAAAAATCACAATTTTCTATTTTTTCCAACACATTATAATTCTCTTTGGCAACAATATTTACATTGCTTAAATTCATACGCATCGCGGGGCGTACACCACGGCAGGCTGACGCAACGCCATCCATTGCAGTAAAGCCTAATCTATCAACAACGTAATAATGTTCTGAATTATTCCAAGGAGTTCTTGTCAACCAATGAGACTGACTTGAGGTATACACATACAAACCTTGACATTTTGAGTAATCAGTTCCTCGAGTTATTCTTTCGTTATTAGAAGAAAAATAAGTGTATACTTCATCGTTTGATAAAATAAAAATTTTATCGGATACGGATTGGCAATTAAATAACGAATCCTTAGGACAAACCGTCTCTATTAACGAATAATTAATTAACAGTTTATCCACTATTGAAAAAGCTGTATTAAAAAAATCCCCATTCAACCACTGTCTGATAAATGACGAAGGATAATCATTAGCAAATGTAATTCCGCCAGTTTCATTGAAAATCTCATTATAAGTGTCAACCTTAGCATCGGCATCTTTATCACGCCAGTATAAATAGTTGCTAAAAGGTTGAGCATCAATTGAGTATCGTGTAATACATAATCCTGTATCGGAATCCAATACTATCCATTCAAGCGGATCATACCTAAAATAATAAACATTATCTGCATAATAACCATTATCATCCTGATATGATTGATGGTAAGTTGGATTTTGCATCGTTGATTTCGGACGATAATTCGAAAAAGTAACAGCCCTATATCGGTTACCTTTCCAGTTAAAATCTGCATACTGCATAGAAACATTTTGCTTCATTGTACCATAATTATTGTCCTCACCGCTAAAGTATCCGTAAGACACCCAAGTTTTCGGGCATTTGCTCAATGAATTAATAACATTCTGATCAGTAATTTTAGTTTGAGGATAAAGTCCAAACTCGAAGATATCGCCATTTGAAGGAGCCGCCGCTTCTGCTTTGAAATCAAACAAGCCCGGCAAATCAAGCCCTACAAAGCCATTCAGCGGTGCGGCACAAAGCAGCATCACTACAACAAGAAATACAGATATAGCCTTTTTAAAAGTTCGTTTCATTTTAAAAGTCCTCCATAAAACAATATGGGAAATAATTACAAAAATACATATTATAGTATATACCTGTCATTCAAAAGTTTCAACCATATTTATTTAAAATTATTTATAATTTTAAATCTAAGTTAAATGAGCCCTGAAATCAATCAGAGCTCGTTTGGTCAGATTCTATTCTTATGTCACAAACATCATCAATCGCTATTTTCGTTTTGACAATCGTTATTGTTCTGTAAACTGGGTCTATGTTTGAGACAAGACCGGTGAGTGTTTCGTAGCAATCCTCTTTGTAATAAGTGAGGGTTATCAGCATTCCTTTCTGAACTTTGTTGAGTTTGTCCGATAGGATTTCCGCTTCATCTTCGGAAAGCTCTTTTCTCGGCTCAATAATCTTTTCACGCTGCTTAATAACCTCATAATACCCGGTAAGTGCTGCAAACGGCATGAACTGTCTTGCCCTGTCTGCTTTCTTAATCGCCACCGTTATGTCCTCCCACCATCTTGTTTCTGCTGCGTGCAGTTGCTTTTTCTGTATAGCTAATACCCTTGAGAATTATATTCTTACCGTATTTCTTCTTTATATCGACCACAGCTTCACGCAGTTTCTTTTCTTTCTCTTGAGCCTCAACATCATCGAAAAGGGATATTGAAGCCATATAGTCATCCTGAAGATTATTTAGTCCAATAGTTATTCTGCGTATAGGTGCAGTCGGGTTGGTAGTTTCCTTATATAGTGAGTCAAAATAACCCATTATCTTCTTGAAAGAATTTGTGAACTCCCCTATTTTCCTCGTACCTCCAGTTGAACGATTGGTGTCCTTTGAATAGCCTATGTGAAGCGAAATTGAATCAATTACAAGGTGCTTTTCAATAAGCTCATCTACCTGCAAGTCTACCATTTCTTTGACTATGGTAAATGCATCGTTGTAGTTGTAATCCTCAAACAACACCTGACCGTTTGATAATGAACTGCTCTTGGACTTATACTCATGTATTTCCTTGATTGTACAAGGTTCTCTTCCGTGTGCGTGGTCAATCAGGAACTCGGCATTAACGCCGAACTCATTATACAGAAGCTGTTCGGGACATTCGGCAACACCTTTCAGGTCATATTTGCCATAGCGTTCAAGTCTATTCGCGATTCCCCTACCGATATTCCATATATCCGTTATGGGTCTGTGAGTCCATATCTTTTCTTTGAAGCTCTCTTCATCAAGAATGCCGATAAAATTCGGTGAGTGCTTTGCGGTTACATCAAGGGCAACTTTACACAGAAAAAGATTCGGACCGATACCTGCCGATGCAGGGATACCTGTTTCGTAAAACACGGCATCCATAAGCATTATCGTAAGTTCAAGTGCGGTTTTCTTATAGAGTTTCAGATAGTCTGTGATGTCAATAAAACACTCGTCGATTGAATATACATGGATATCATCGGGACTTACATAACGAAGATAGACCGAATAGATATCTGCCGACACCTGCATATATTTTCTCATCTGAGGCATTGCTGTGATATATTCAATATTTCTCGGTATTTCAAAGACTCTGCAACGGTTTTTGACACCGAGCTTTTTCATAGCAGGAGTTACGGCAAGGCAAACAGAGCCGTTACCCCTTGTGGGGTCAGCTACAACAAGATTGGTTGTCATGGGGTTAAGCCCACGCTCAACACATTCAACCGATGCATAGAAAGATTTTAAATCTATGCAGCAGTACATCTTATCTGACATTGCACACTCTCCTTTCTGAAATTATCTTCCGGCTTCAACAAACCAGCGACCTTCTTCTTCGAAAAGAAAGGTCTCCTTACCATTTATCTGAATTGTATAACGTGTATCCCCTCCGCCAACCTTAACGGATTTATTCTTTGAGCGATTCAACACACGCTCAACAATATACACAGTACCATCTTCCCAGAGGATACGCATAGGTCTGCTTTTGCCGTTACGGTCATGCCAAGCAAGAACTTCCACATACACTTTCCTTACCACTGCATATCCCTCCTTGATTAATTACAGAACATTTGTTCGTTTATCTATAATACTCCTGTGAGATTAAATTGTCAAGTGGAATTTACAGGAATTGAAATAATCTGGTTAATAATGCACCATTTATTTACCCCAACCAATGCATTGCAATAGAAAAAGGATCTCTGTGCTAAGCAAGCTGAGCCCTGATTCAAAATCAGAGCTCAGGATTTATATTGCTTTGTTGAATTTAATGCATTCGATTTTTTTCAGACGTTTCAATTAATCAAATTATGAATTGAAACAAAAATTCTCCAACTCATCAAGCCTTGCATAACTCTCTGCCTGTTCAATGATGCGCTGTGCATCAATATAGGGTTTTACGGCACGGCAATACAGAGAATATCTGTGTTCATCGGATTTTATTTGCTTCTGAATAGCAGATTTTTCAAGCCTCAGCTCTTTAAAAGCCTGCTTATACTGCGGCAATTCATCCTTGGATTTTGTTTCTTTTGCCGCCTTTATTTTAGCGGAAAGCTCAAGAATTTTCACCTGAATACTGTTTTCCTTTTCATAAAGCTCATCCAGTACGGTAGTGTCAAATATCTCAATTCCGTTTTTATAGTATTTTTTGAATGTACGCTTTGCCGTTGAAATATTTTCCGCACGCATCAAGGCGTTTCTTCTGCGGTTTATCTGGGTCTGTGTTTGCACGGGATACGCCTTTATCTCCTTCTTTGTCGGCAATTCAACCGTCATAAAGCTTTCGGGACCGTTTGCCGTAAGCAGCCGTGCTTCATAAAGCTCTTCTGCGCCCTCAGGAGTATCATATTTGCAAAGCTCTTCCATAACAAACCGTGCAATTTCTGTTTCTTCATTCTCTTTTTTCAATATTGTAAGCTCTTTTTTGCTCAAGTCCTTTTTCTTTTCGGCTTCAATGTCATACAGCAGTTTGGTGCTCAAAGCTCTCGACTCTTTAATAATCTCCATAGCTTCGGAAAGTGCATCATCGTTATGCCGATTCCGGGAATAATCCTCAAACACTGCACGGATTTTCAGAACCTTAATTATTGCTTTCTGCTTTGTTTCGGTAAAATCGTAGAAGAAATACGGAACAGCATTAAGTGCCGCACCGATTGCCGATGCAACAATCAGAACAGAGCAAATGCTTATGAAATATCCCCTATCATTTAGCACCTCATAAACAACTGAGCCGTCATATCCCATCGATATAGCCGTTTCTTTGTTTAATCCTGTTTTTTCATAAATCGCAGGAAGCACAAGACCCGTAACCATTGTTATCGCATTGCCGATAAGTCCGACCGCCGCAAACATACCGTCAATTCTTTCGCCCGTTATGTAATGCTGATAATCCCTGATGTCCGCATTAACGCTCGGTCCGAGCAGATGACCGAGAGAAGTGATAAATTGGTTTATAAAAGTGAATATGAGAAGAATCCATATTGCTCCGGGTTTGCCTGCCTGACGGATAACGGGCAGCATCATTAGGATAAAAGCAACACTCAAAGCATTGGTAACTATAAGAATTTTCTTTTTGCCGTATTTGCGGATAAGAAACGGACCCACAAGATTCGGCCAGAAGGATGCGTTACTTGCAATGGCGGTAATTACGGCATACTGTCCTGCAGAGCACGCTTCCTGATAATTATACATCCACTGCATAATATTATGGAATCCTATTTCAAGAAAGCCGATCCAGCCTGCAAGAGATATAACCCAGAAATACTTGTTTCTTGCTACCGCTTTGAAGGCGTCAATAAATCTTATGTGTGTTCGGTGTGTTTTGGCCTGAACCGTTTTTTCCTTTGTGTTTACATAAATTATCATTGACACAAGAAATCCCGCAAAAAGCATCGGAGGATAAATATAGCGGTATATTCTGATGTCGTATAATTTATCTTCACCTGTTACAAGCTTTGCAAGAAGCGGGAAAATAATACCGACTATTGAAGGGGAAATATTCTCCACAACATAACGTACCGATAGTACATCGGAACGCTCAATGCTGTTCGGTGACAAAACATTAATCAGGCTTTCGTACGAATCATTGAAAAAGCTGTAGAAAAACTGAAATGCAATATTGAATCCGAGCACAACCGCACATTTTGTGAAAAGACTCATATTTTCATACGGCATCCACAAAAACGCCGAGCCGAGAATAACCGTCGGTAAGCCCATTGTCATGAGATAAGGGCGGTATTTGCCCTTCATACTGCGGGTGTTGTCAATCATCTGCGCCCTGATTGCAGTAAGAGGGAAAGAAGTGAGCAGACTTATTATGTAAATAATCTGCAAAGCCATAGGGTCAATGCCGATAGTATTGCCGAGAAGCGTGTTACGTGTTGAAATTGTCATCTGCTGGAAGCAGTATGTGATAATACGCACACCTATTCCGCCACCTGCCAGAGATGCGATTTCTTTATAAGTCATATATCTGCCCTTGGGTGGAGTTTTCCAGTATGTACGGGCAGCAGAAATAAATTCTGTGATTGTATTTTTTAATTTCATATCAGATCACCTTAAAAAACAAAAGTTGTAACGGAAAGGGGAGTGATTGCGATT
>JAZNRX010000166.1:0-5856 GCA_045590915.1 Acutalibacteraceae bacterium
AACGACAGGGCTACGATACGACTTCCGTTTCCGAGCTTATGCAGTATGCAGCCGCAAAATATTCCGACCGCGATTTCTGCCGATTTATCAGAAACGATACAGTACACACACGAACCTACTCCCGATTTTTCCGTGATGCAACGGCTGTCTGCCGATATATCAGAAGCGAAGAAAAGAAGCATATACATATAGGATTTGTGGGAACTACCAATTATGAATACATAGCCTGTCTTACGGGAATGATTATGAGCTCAAACACCGTTGTTCCATTTTCTCCCGATACCGATGAGGATGAAGCCGTATTCTTATTTAACGATTCGGACATTGAAATACTTTTCTGCGAAACGGCATTCATCGAAAAGGCACAACGCGCAAAGGAAAGCTGTCCTAAGCTCAGAAAAATCATATCTCTGGGCGATCATATGTTTTTTGACGGTATATTCAGGGAATATGCACTCGATAAATACTCTCATCTCAGTGAAATTGCCATTGAACCTGACTCTCCTGCACTTATCATTTACACATCAGGCACAACGGGTATTAAAAAGGGGGTTATGCTGTCCAACCGCAATCTTGCGGCAAACAGCACCTATGATACCTATTCCATGGCACAGGGAGACGTGAGCTTTTCAATTCTTCCCATGCATCACATTTTCTGCTATGCCTGTGACGTACTTAAGACTCTTTACGACGGCGGAACCCTCTGTCTCAACGGACAGCTTTCGGATATGTTCACAAACTTTCTGATCTTTGAGCCCACCGTAATGCGAATTGTTCCTGCCATATGCCGAAGCATACTGACGCACATAAGACTTGCCCAAAGAAAAAATCCCACACTTTCGAAAAGGCAAGCCGCTGAGACCGTTGTAGGAAAAAACTTCCGCCAAATGATTGCCGGCAGTGCATTTTTAAGCAGTTCTCTTATAGACGAGCTTGAAAAATACGGAATTACAGCCCGACAGGGCTATGGAATGAGCGAATGCTCACCGAGAATTACAACGGCAGATTTTTCCGATACCTGCAAATATTCAAACGGTATTCTCACCGGTGTTGACGAGGTGAGGGTATGCTACGGAGAAATTCAGGTCAGAGGTCCGTCCGTAATGCTGGGATATTATAAAAGAGAAACAGAGACAGCCGAGGCATTTACGGCGGACGGTTTTCTTCATACAGGCGATATGGGGTATATTGAAAACGGACACATTTATCTCACAGGAAGAAAAAAGAACATAATAGTGCTGTCAAACGGCGAAAACATCTCTCCCGAAACCATTGAAAACCGCTTTGCCGATGAGCTTTTGATAAAAGAAATCATTGTTTTTGCCGAAGGTGACAAAATCCGTGCCGAAGTTTATCCCGAAAAGGATGTAACCGAAAAGGATATTGAAGAAATAATCCACCGTGTCAACTGTTCAGCTCAATCGGACAAGCTCATAGAGGACTTCATTTTAAGAAAAACACCATTCCCGAAGACCTCAACAGGAAAGATAAAAAGGCAAGCCTTCAAATATTGACAAGGAGAATCTATAATGATAGAGAAAATACTACCCGATAATACTGCGGTACAGACCTTCCCGCTATCGTTTCCCCAGCAGTTTATGTTTTATATGGCAGCACAATACGGTGCACAATATCCCGTAAACAACATAGGTCTCGGATATTATATACACGGGGAAATTGACACTGCTCTTATGAAAGAGGCAATTTATGAGGCTGTTTCAAGATGTGACACTATGAGACTGCGGTTTATTCCCGATGAAAAATACAAGATACTCCAATATGTCACAAAAGACAGCGGGCTTCAGCTTGAAGAAGCGGATATGAGTGACATTTCTCTTGAAGAAGCAAATGCAAGACTTACGGAAATTTCAAGGCAGGAAATTCCAACCTTTAACTGTGAAATTCACAAAATTATACTTGTGAAGCTGGAAAAGGGCATCAACTGCATTTTCATCAGGCTCAATCATCTGGCTATGGATGCATATTCGGCAAAGGTGTTTGTCAATGATATAATTGAAATATATCTTCACAAGACAATAAATGCACCCTATCCCAAGCCTATGAGAGAATATCTCCCCGTGCTTATGAGGGAGCTTTCATATATGAATTCTGTCGAGAGACAAGCCGACAGGGATTATTGGTTCCGCTCATTAAGTGAAACCGATGAGCCCGTATTTACTGATTATATGCTGAACAGCCGTCTGAAGCAGCAAAGAAAAAAACATCCCGAGCACCGTTTTGCAGACATTCATTCCGGCTCTCCTGCAGCAGACACTCTGATTTTCAATATGTCAAAGGAAAACACCGAAAAAATACTTAACACCTGTGACGAGTATTCTCTTTCGGTCTGTGCATTTCTTTCAATGGGAATAAGAACAGCTCTTTCGGTTTTCAACGATAATGAAAAGGACGTTTCCTTCAAGATGATAGTCAACCGCCGCGGAAGTATTGCTGAAAAGAAATCCGGCGGCATAAGAATAAACTTCTTCCCAATGAGAAGCATAATACCACCGGAAATGAGTTATATTGATGCAGTGAAAAAAATTTCGGAAATTCAGAATGACATTTATTCACACTGCTCGCTCAGCTTTATGGAAATGCTTCTTGAAAGACATAAATCAATGCCCGAGGATGCAAAAACAGACTCCACATACGACAGTGTAGGCTTTTCCTATCAGCCCCTTATCCCCTGTGCAAAAATACCCGATGTTTTTTGTGAAAGCCGATGGTTCAACAACGGTGCTTCAATGATACCCCTATATCTTACCGTTAAGCACAGAACCTCGGACAACGGCTTTGATTTTATTTTCGAATACAGAAAGGATCCCTACCCTGTTTATGATCTGAAAATCTTTTATAAAAAGCTGGAGGCGGCACTTCTTGCAGGTGCAGAGAATGTTTTTGTTAAAACAGGACAAATTCTTTCGGAAAATGCAATAACCGACGAAGAAAGGAGCAATGTGCAATGACAGAAAAATTCAAGAATATTATAATGAACTATGTCGAATCTGAGGAAATTAAGGACAGCGATGAATTCAAAAAGGATTTGGGACTTGCCTCTTTTGACACCGTATGTCTCATAGCAGAGCTGAAAACTGTCCTCGGTATCACCTGTGAGCCGTCGGATTTTGTGAAGAACAGAACCGTCGGCGAGTTTTACAATAATGTAATTGCAAAATAAAATTCACCGAAGCTTTCAGAACACATCAAAAAATCACAACTGAATATTGAAAATTACCGCTCCTTAATGTATTATTATATTAATTACATTATATAAGGAGCGGTTTTATGGAAGTTTTTTCTAAGATAACAGCATTTTTCATTTCGGCTATTGCATTTATCATAACTCCTCTATACAGCATTTTACCCTGTTATAATGATTATACCTTCAGCGTTGATACCTCAAATTCGGGAAAAGAGCTTCCCAATGCGGTGAGCAATGTCAATGTATGGGAAATGGGCACACAGTTTTATAATCCAAAGGTCAATGATGACAACAATATATTTGATTTCGTAGAATATATCCAGCTTATGCAGTGCACGGGCGGCTCAAAGGAAAGAGACCTTTTCAAAGATCCTCTTGATTTTAACACCCTCGATGACTATGATTTCACAAGGCTTATTGAAAACTGCCGCGGCATTCTCCGTCTCGGTGCAAAGCCTCATCTGAAAACAGGCAGCGTGCCTCTCAAATATTCCTCACGTGCAAGAACTGACACCACCTTCGGCACAAACCCCTATCCGCCCGATGATTATGATGTATATTATAATTATATATATGCTATGGGCGAGGCTCTTGTAGAGGAATTCGGCAAGGAAGAGGTTCTTACATGGCGCTTCGGTGTTATGACCGAATATGAAAACAAGGATTGGTTCTTCGCCGAGGACGGCACCGCCGAAAGCTCTGCCGAGGCTTATTGCAAGCTTTATGACTACACCGTTGATGCACTCCGGAAATCCGTAGGCGAGGATATTTTCGTCGGAGCACATTCAATGACTGTAACAGAAGGCTTATGGGATGAAAAGATATTCATCGAGCATTGCGGCAAGGGAACAAACTATAAAACAGGTGAAACAGGCTCGAGAATATGCTTCCTCTCTGCCTCCTTCTATGATGCGAAGCCCGGCGAATTCACCTCGGGCAAAACTGTTCCCGAATGTATGGAATACCTTAAAAGCTGTGCAGAGCAAGCCGGTCTTTCGGGACTCATTTTCGGCATTGACGAGGGAAGAATTTACGGCGGAATTAATTCAGGTGCCGATGACTCACAGCTTCTCTCAAGAACTGTAGGCTATACCTATCAGGCGGCATACGATGCCCGTCTTTATACTCAGCTTATAAATTCCGGCGGCGACTATCTCTCCTCCTGGTATTATTTTTCAAACGGTCTGACAGACGGCAATCCCACGGTTTCCTATCATGTAGCTTCAAATATGGCAAAATTCAAGGGTATGAATAAAGCCGATACAAAAAAAACAAGCTCGGGACTTCTTCTCCAATCCGATATTGATTGCCTGTCCGCAGTAGACACCGAAAACGGCAGTATTCTTCTGATGGCTTACAACTTCAAAAACGACCTGTCCTATAAATACAGCACCGATATGACCTTTAATATCAATGTACCTCACCTTAACGGCAGGGATGTTGAAATCAAGGTATATAAAATTGATGACAGCTGTAACTATTTCGATGAGTGGGTTGAGGACAGAAAGACCTACGGCATAACCGACGACTGCTTCGGTTGGTCTCCCGACTGCCCCGTAATTGAAAGCTATACAAATCTTCGTAATGAAGATGCAAGAAGCATATATTTCTCACAGCTGAAGGAAAAATATGCAGACTGTTCCGTTCTCACTCCCGTGACAATAAAAGCAAGCGTAACAGGAAACACCCTGACTCTCGCAGAAAACATAGCTCCCAACGGCGTTGTATTTATAGAAATCAATCCCGTGTAAACAATATCAAATCAACAGAGGCCTCCGACTGAAAAGCCGGAGACCTTTTTATATTAATCGTCAGACAAGTCAACAACGAAAACTGCCTTTGTGTTATTCCAGATATTTCTTTCATATTGAATTTCAGTTACAAACAGGAGCAAACTTATATTAACTTTTCTCTATTGCTTCTATATGGTATGAAATATTGACAAACGTCGTAAAAATAAATATAATATCTATGAAAGGAGTGATTACCGTGATTGCATATAATATGATAAAAGAGAGTTTCGGCTATGATGAGCCTATACTTGCAAGTGATATTGAAGCAATGTTTCCCGATCGTTCAAGACCTTGGATTGATAAAGCTATCAAAACAATGGTCGACAAAAATCAGCTCAAACGTTTCTCTACCGGTGTTTATTATATCCCGAGAAAGACACTTTTCGGAGATTCTCTTTTAAATCCCCAAAAGGTTATTGCTAAAAAATATATAAGAAACGGCATTGAAACCTATGGCTATGTTTCGGGTACAGCTTTACTAAACTTACTCGGACTTACAACCCAAGTTCCTAATATGATAACTGTTGTAACAAATAACGAGTCTTCAAGAGGTCGAAAGGTTGCAGTAGGTAATCAGTCCGTATATGTTATGAAGTCAAGTACAGAGATAACAAAGGAAAACTGTGCGGCATTACAACTTCTCGAAGCTGTGAAGTTGATTGACTTAAATGAACTTGATGAAATCGAAAGATATAATCTTGAAAAGTATATAGATGATAATAATATTACACTTACAATGGTCAGTAAATATTGCTCTTTCTTCCCTGATTATGTATCTAAAAGAGTGTTAGGAGGAAGTTTAATTGGAAAGCTTGCACAACAATAAAGAGTTATTCAGCGATGTAATAATCGCTGCAT
>JAZNRX010000167.1:0-6551 GCA_045590915.1 Acutalibacteraceae bacterium
GAAGAAGAATATCGGGTGACGTGAGAAGTACCTTTGCAAGTGCTGTCCTTTGCTGTTCACCGCCCGAGATATCGTACGGATGAAGTCGGAGGCCAAGCGGTCTTAGGAAGACAAATTGGCAACTCAACTCCTTGGCTCACAGAACGACATGGCTACGATCCGACTTGAAGAAGAATATCGGGTGACGTGAGAAGTACCTTTGCAAGTGCTGTCCTTTGCTGTTCACCGCCCGAGATATCGTACGGATGTCGGTCAAGAATTTCCGCAAGGGAGCAGAGTGCAACAACACGGGCAACCTGAGTGTCCTTTTCGACTTTTGATAATTTCGTATTGCCGAATGCCTCATACAAATCCTCACGTACGGTTTTCTTAACGAAAAGTGTCTGCGGATTCTGCGGAAGCATACCGACCTTGCCGTCAGTATGAACTGTTCCTCTGTAGGCTGAACGGAGTCCCGAAATGATCTTGAGTGTTGTTGTTTTACCCGCACCGTTGCCGCCGAGGATTGCATAGAACTCGCCCTTGTGCAGGGTGAGTGAAAAGCCTTTAACAACATCGGGCAAGTTTTTTTCATAACGGAACCATATTTCGTCACAGGTGAGAGCGGTTTCGTCACCGTGTGTATGTGTTTTTTCGTTTTCTAACGGAAGAAGCTTTTCTTCTTTATTTCTTTCTGTCAGGAAATCACAGCCGTCACGTATGGTAACGGGACAAGGCAGCTTTGTCTCCACGCCCGACCATACACGCATTGCGGCAGGCATTGCGAGGAACATACCGCTTTTCTTTTCCCGAAGGTGATGCCCGACCTTTTCGGGTGCATCGTCACAGATGATTCTGCCTTTTTCCATAACAAGAACTCTGGTCGCATAGGGAAATGCATCTTCAAGGCGGTGCTCTGTCAGTATGACCGTAATGCCGAGCTCACGGTTGATTTTACCGAGCAATGCAAGGAAATCCGAAGCGGCAATGGGATCAAGCTGTGCTGTAGGTTCATCAAGAACAAGTATTTTCGGATTCATACACATAACCGAAGCAAGGCTGAGAAGCTGTTTCTGACCGCCTGAAAGCTCCGTTACATTTTTATAAAACCAGTTTTCAATCCCGAAGAAAGCGGCAACCTCCGCCACACGTCGACGGATAGTAGGTGTATCATAGCCGAGACTTTCGAGTCCGAATGCAAGTTCGTGCCATACCTTGTCTGTCACCACCTGATTTTCGGGTGACTGCATAACAAAGCCGATTTCCTGTGCCTGAGTTTTTTCGTCAGTCTCTCTGAGCGGTCTGCCGTTAAAGAGAATTTCACCGTCAGACATACCGTGAGGGGAGAGGCAGGTTTTGAAGTGCCGCAGAAGTGTTGACTTACCGCAGCCCGACGGACCGCAAAGAATTACAAATTCACCCTGCGACACCGTGAAGGAGATGTCACAGAGGGTCTTTTTTTCTTGTTCAGGGTAAGCAAAGCTTAAATTTCTGAAACTGAAGCTTCCCATTTTTTCTCCTCCTTATAGTTTAATACGACAGGTGTTATCAAGAGTGCAGAAAATACACAGTAAAAGGGTATGGTCGTCATATCAAAGGCGGCATAACGAACATCGGGGAAATATCTGAAGCCGAAAGCATCAAGCATTATTCCTGCAATGAGGAACAGACCGCAAAAGGAAAACCATATAAGAGCATATCTGTCTCTTTCCTGAAAGCTGTAAATAGAAAAAGCTGTTCTCCCCCGAAGCCCGTAGCCTCGGCTTTTCATGCTGTCGGCTGTTTCAATGGCATTTTCAAGAGACCATGTTATCATAATTGAAAAAATGTGTATTGCCGTTTTTGTTCTTCCCAAAAGACTGCCGCTTGAAACATCCCTGCCCAAGCTTTTCTGGGCATCAGTGACAGTCATCATCTGGGATTTGAATTTAGGAACAAAACGGAGTGACATACTGAGTATAAGGGATAAAGCAGGAATAACCCTGCCGAAAAGATAAATGAATTTATCCGTAGTCATAACACGGCTGAAGGATGAAAACCACATAATGAGTGTAATTATCATAGCACCTGCCGAAAAGCCGTAAAGAATGCTTTCAAGTGTCAGAGGGTTGCCGTTGGGGAAATAAAGCAGCATGGTTTTGCCCTCATGATTAAAGGCAGGGTTTACGAATGCGGTAATGATCACCATAGGCAGACAGTATTTAAGAAGAAACAAAACACTTTTTTTTCCGTTGATGCTTACCGCATAAGTGACGGCACAGCACAACGAAATCACCTGTGCCAACGGGTGATTAAGCACAAGTGAAAAACCTGTTACCAATGAAAAATAAAGTAAATTTATAAAAGGATGATAATCCGAAAAGCTGTCACGCATAATAATTCCGTCCAACTGTCATTATTGAGTACCTGCTAACCAATCACAGCCCACATCTCTGCCGAGGTCGCAGGTGTATCTCCATTCAACCTTTTCGCCGTCCTTAAGCTGATAGCGGGAACAGCCGTAATTGGGATACCAACCGTCAACTGCATACATCCAGCCCGAAAGTGCACCGCAATCAAATTCATAAAGATTGTTTATACCCTCAACATAAGCACTGTTATAAACGGGTGTCCACGAAGCCTCCATATGAATACCGTTTTCTTTACACACCCGTCCAAGCACATCATAAACAGATTCGCCCTCGTAAAAGGTAACGGCTGTCGGAGCAAGAATTACTCCGTCAGAGGACACAAGCTCAAGCTTGTGGGGATCTAAATCAGACAGATTATTGAGAATGGTTGAGCATTCAATGGAAAAAGTGCAGGTGTAAGCCTGTTTAGTATCTACATCCTGATTTTCGGGCTCAACGGGCATCGGCTTGCCCTCGGGAACAGGATCCGTATCGTATTTATCCTTCATCGTGCTTTTGCCGTCGGAATAAACACGGTTATCTTCCTTATTTGTGTCGGAAAGATAATTGTCGTTCTGTGTGGGAGAGGAGCTGTCCTGTGAGGTACTGCTTATATCCTGCTGTGTTGTTGTCGCAACAGCTTCTGTCATCTCTGCATCATCGGGAATAACAATAAATTCAGATACTGTTTTATTTACGGATATGTTGAGGATGCTTGTTTTGCTTCCTGTTAATGAAACCGAATAAACTACAGCCCCGTCCTTGTATGCAGTGGCACCCTGTGAGCTCCACTTTTCGTTTAAATGAATTGATAAAAGCACAGGAAAACCGAAATCCTTCGTTTCGGTTAATTTCACTTTCAGACCGTCGGCAGCTTCGCTTAAAGCTACAGCTAAATTTATATCCTCGGCTTCTGTTATATCACTGCCGAAAATGGTCCATTCATATTTTATGCCGTCAGAATTACCCTCAAAGACAGCAATGGCATTTTCGCTTTTTATCTTTTCAAGCACAGATTTTTCAACAACACCGTTTTCAGAAATTGCTATAGGCTCATTGAGATTAACCTGCGAAAAATTACCGTTACAGCCCCAAAGACATATAAGCAGAACAAAAGTAAGACTTAAGCTCAGAAGTTTTTTCATTTTATTCACCCACCACGATTTTTCCGTTTTTTACCTTCAGAGAGCCTGTTGTCATAGCAAGGCTCTGTGCTTCATCGGAGGCGGCAAAAACCGCATCCTCAAAAATAAGGTCACACACATCACCGCTTCTCATGCTTCCTCTGAGTCTGAATTTAAGACGCAGAAGCACATTATCATCTTCCGAGAGAAGCTCCTTGCTGAAAGCATTTTTGCCGCCTGTTGTATCAAGGTACATAATGTTGATTTTGCCTGTTTTATTACATTGGTCGGGATTTACGCTCCATTGGGGAAGAGTCTGTCCCACACCGCTTTCATTATTTGAAATAAACACATTTCCCTCTTTTGTGCCGAGAAATTCGAGCCTTGAGCAGTCAAAGGAAATGCTCATGCTTGCCGCAGGATAAATCGCGTCCCCGAGTGATGAAACGGTTACATCAAGAGTGAATTCATCCGTTTCCGTTAGGCTTATTTTCTGCGGTGTTTCAATAGTCAGAACAGGTGTATCTGTTATTTTATCCTTTCCGAAAAAAAGAAAAGCAGTTATCAGCAAGGCAAGCAAAAGAACAATGCCTGTACCTGTAATGATTTTCTTTCTTTTGTCAGTGCCTGTTGTTGCTTTGCTCATAACTGTTCTCCTTAAATAAGGGGCGGGAGTGTTAATCCCACCCCTGTTAAAATTTATTTGCTTGTGTTGAGGATTGCCGCCTTTGTAACAACAATATATTCACTGCCGTCAACAAATTTTTCAACAATACCCAATGCATCAAATGTGTTTATTCTGCTGTCACCGTTTACGTTAAGTCTGAGAATTTCGTCATCCTCGGGAGCATCGGATTTGCGAAGCCACATATCAACAGCCGCAAGAGCATCCTGAGCGTTGATCACACCGTCACCGTTTGTATCACCGAAGTTGATTTGAGCTGCATCCTCCTGTGTGAATGTAAAGTTCTTTTTATCCGCAAGCTTTGCCATATCAACAGAAGAATTTACCAAGGCAACATAGGTGGCAACACCTGTTTTTGCAGAAATTTCTTCGCTGTAACTGAACTCATATGTAACGGCTTCGTCTGAATATGTAAGCTTGTTTATACTGTCAATGCCTGTAACGGCAACTGCAACAGCCTTTTTGTCCGAAGCAATAAGGTCAATGTCATCACCCGTATAAAGACATACTGCACTGAAAGATATTCCCTTAACAACGCTGACAGCTCCCTTTGCATCTGCAACATCAACAATAACCATTGAAGTGTCATCGGAAGAGTCCGAGGTACGCTTCAGGGACATTCCGCCGATACTCACCCCAAGAGAGTCGTTTTCCGTTACATTGTCAACCTTTAATGTGACAGTAAACAGCTCAGACGGGAATGAATTTCCGCTGACGGTTATATTGCTGTGACTGTTTGCATCGAAATAAACAATACGAAGCTTTCCTGTGTCTTCCTCAAGGTTATAGCATACGGCTCCGCCCTTAAGTCTTTCGGATGCAGTAACCGATGCTACGCTTAAACCGTCGGGGATATTAACAATAAGGTCAATAAGCTTGCAGTCAGCCCCGTTATCCCATTGGTCAATGTTTATAACAGCATTGAAGGTCGCACCGTTATCATCTGTAATTTCAGATGGAATACCAAGACTTGCCTTGGGGTTACCCATAGTAATTTCTTCTTTTTCACCGAAGTCAACATCGCTGTAGTCATAAAGAGCGGTTTTTTCGTTTATAAAACGGTTGTAGGCAACAAGAGCATAACAGGCCTGATCTGTTGCCATGGCGTTGGACTGAGTGCCCTGATGAGCAAACATTCTGTCACCGGCAACATAGTAGGTCAGAAGATTATCAACCGCAGATTTTCCGTTTTTGATAAATCTTGCATCTGTATCGGGATTTATTCCCCAGGCTGTGAGAGCAACAATAGCCCACGCACAGCTTTCAGAGGTTTCTCCTCTTCCGTAGGGGAAGCCGCCTGTTGCAAGCTGTGACCGGGAAAGCCATTCGATAGCCTCTTCGCAAGCGCAGGCAACCTCAGGCTGATTGCGGTAGGGATAAAGTGCAGTTAAGGTCATACAGGTAATATCAACATTTGAGGGCTGAGCCTTGTCAGTAATCAGAGACCAGCCGCCGTCATTATGTCTTGCATCGAGAATTGAATTCACGCACTGCTGACGGATTGTGGCATCAGAGGTTACATAATTATTTGAATCAAGAGCAATAAGAGTCCATATTGTGCCGTTTATGCCCTGCTTTTTAATCCAATTTATGCCGTTTTTGCTGTAAGCATCAACAAGATTCCAATTACCTACAGAGGTTGCATCTCTGCCGATAGCCGAAAGAGCAACAATCAGACGGGAGTTTTCGGTGGATTTGTTTTTATCGAGAGCACCGTTCATATCCACACTTGATGCTGTTTCGTTTACGGTTTCAACGATACGGTTATAATAATCGGTAAAATATGCGTTATTCTTATGGAAATATTCACCGCGTGCAAGAGAGAATACTGTCCATTCGCCTGCATTTGTGCCGAAGGCGGGGGCGGTTACGGTATTTGCAAGCTGAGACATAACGGCATTAAGCACGGCGCTGACATCCTGAGGCTGACGGCTGTGCTCAGGCTCTTCTTCTCCGCCCACGGTAATTTTTGCGTAAGCGGGAGCAGAGACGATACAAGGCTCCATGGTTTCATTGTAATAATCACAGGAACTGTGTGTGCCGTCATCAGAGCCGTTTGCTCCGTTGCACCAAAGATAATATGTACCCGGTTCATCAATGGTAATATCAACATTTCCGTCACCGTCGGTTGTGAGCGTACCCTGTGCAGAACCGTAGGTCTTGCCGTAATAAACCTCATAATCCGCGGCACCGTAGATATAAGCTTCTCCTACCATTAAATCGCAGAATGAGTGCATAAGCTTAACAGCTTTTGTTTCACCGGACTTGGCTTCGAAATCATGCAACAGGTTGCCGTTTTCGTCTGCAAAGAAATGGAAGCCGCCGAGGGAATCCCAAAGGAAGCTGAAGCAGGTGAAGGAAGCAACATCAAGA